>JAICXU010000029.1 GCA_025934595.1 Polyangiaceae bacterium
CCCGCCGCGTCCGTCTCCGTCGAGCCCGCAGCGATGCCGGAATTCGCGGAAAACATCACGCCATCGAATCCAACGCCGGAAGAAGCTCTCCCCTCCTGATCCACGATCGAGTGGCGGTGCGATTTCAACTCGTCTGCTTCGAGAGTACCCACGTTGTCACCTGCGTTGCCCCCGACGTTCATCGTCGTGCGCGTCGCGTTGTCCGGGTCGCGCCCGGCGTCGCCGTCGACACCGCGAAGAAAGCGACCCCGCAAATCAGGCAGGTTGAACGTCGTCGTGCCGTCGCCCTCGCCGAAATTCACGCCGACCGCCGCGAAGAGATCGGCATATGTCGCCCGGCTCACTTCCGCGCCGTCGCAGAATAGCCACCCGTTTGGTGCGGGACCTCCCGTCGTGCCGACAGGTCCGCCATACGCGACGATGACGCCTGGTGGCGCGAGAGCCGTGGCGCCCGGAGCGCCCGGAGCGCCGGCTTCGCCAGGCGATCCTTGAGGACCTGCGGGACCTGCAACTCCCGGAGGGCCAGGCTCGTCCGTTCCCTGAGGACTGCTGCACGCCACGACGATTGCCATCGCAACAACACACGTTGCCGCCGCCCACCGGTGATAGTTAGTCATGCTCGCTCCCGTGGGGAGCAGGTATAGCTTCCCCCATTCTCTCAACAGATAGCGCGCTTCTTGGCGGGCAGGTAAACATTCTCACCGCAACGATCGCTTGGAGATTGAAGAGAGAGAAGATGCTCGAGCAAGAATTTAGGTTCTTAAATCGGAGCGACGTTCGGTTGCTTTCCGCAAGCGCACTCACACTATCCATCGCGTCAGTGCGACATCCACATCTTTGGAGCGCCCCCCACGCAGTCCGACCTTAAGGCGCATCCGGTATCTCATAGATCGTGACGCCTTCGCCCTCGTATTGGGGCGTTAACCCGAGCTGGCGCTCCACTAGGTAGTGCGATTCTTCCGAGGGCTGCACGATGTACTTAACATGAAGATCCCAAAGGTGTTGGAGCGCCTGCGCTCGAGTCAGCGCCGTGTCCTTTCGCGTGAAATGCACCCAGCCCGAAAAGCCGCCGGGCACCTCCTGCTTTCCCAACACTCGCAGATCTTCGCCGGGAGGCGCCCACATCACACGAAGAACGGCGTCGCCTTCGTCTTGTTCGTAGTGTACGGAGATCTCATGCTCGCCAGGTGTGAGGCTCACGGTTTTAGTACGCTCTTCCGCTGCGTGCCGGCCGCTGTCGTCCACGACGCGGTGGCCGTCGATCGAGAGCACGGCGGCGTCGTCGGAGAGAACCCGGAACTCGGTCGGGCCGCCCGTGTCGACGCGAAGCTTGCCATGGAGATCGAACGAAAAGTGGATGCGTTCGGCGCCGTCGACGACGCGCTCGTGGAAGGGGAAGTCGAGCTCGTCCGCTTGGAACGGTGCGGTGTGTTTCGGCGGGATCCCCGTGCGAAGCGGACCTGCGATGGGATCGGCGTCGATCTCCTTCTGAAAGCGCACGGGCTGGCGCGAGATGTAACCCTCGAAGATGGGGTGTTGGTGCAGCATCTGATGCCACAAGTGACGGACGTCCCGGCAGGCGTCGAGCACGGCGAACGGCCGCGGGTCCGCCGCCCACTTCGCGAACGGCGCCGGCTTCGGGAACGTCCCCATCTCGAACGATCTCGGCATGTGCTCGAGCACGGCAAGCGCGCCGAGCGGAAAAAGCCAACGCCATCCGAACCGGCGATGGAGCGCATCGAGCGAAGGAGCGAGCGCGGCCGCGAGCGCGAACGTCGCCACGAATGCGAAACGAACCGGCACACCCATGAAGTCCAGCAAGGGCATCGCGCGCGTGAGCCACACATAAGGTAGCCCGTTTTCGATGACGGTCCTTCCGCCGACGTGCAGCTCCGGCCCGAGCGAAAAGACGATGCCCACCGCCGCGAGAAGCACATAGGTTCCCGCGCGCGGCGCCCGCAACGCGACTCCGGTCAGCGCAAAAAGGATCAGCAACGCGCCGAGATACGAGCCGTTCTCTCCGTCGTTGCCCGTCCACCGCTCGTGACGATGGGAAAATTCACCGAGCTTCTGCACGGCGTTCGGAAACACGAACGACTCGGCGTCGGCCTCGTAAACCGCGGCGTTGTGCGACCCTTCGTAAGGCTCGCGCGCTCGTTCGCGCACCATGGCGATCCCGAGCGGACCGATGAGCGCGAGAAAGACGGCGCACAGGAGCACCGCGCGCGGAGCGAAAGCAACGAAGCCTCGCGCATGCTCTTTCACCATCCACACGATGACGATGCCTGCGGAGATGAGGAATGCGTCGACCAAGTAGTACCAGCTCGCGAGCGCGGCGAGCGTGAGGAACACTCCAGCGGCGACAGGCCATCGCCACGACCGGCTCCGGAGCATTTGCCAGAGGGCCAGCACATAGAGCGGCACCCACTGCATGGACATGAGCTGCAGGTGACCGAGCGCGTGCGTGAAGTGATAGGTCGAAAACGAATAGGCGCAGCCCGAGAGGAATGCGGCCGGCTTCGAGGCGCCGCACCCGCGACCGAGCGCATACATGGCGACCGCGCTGCTGAAGAAGGTCCAAAGCGCGACGAGGTTGTACGCGCGCATCGGACCGAGCGGACCCAATAGGAGCGCGCCCACCAGGGCATCGGGCAAGTCGAACGTTTGAAACACGAGCGACGTGCCGCCCGGATGCCACAGGTCGTGCGTATAAAATGGATTCTGGTGGGTTGCGATCGCGCGGCGAAGCCACGCCATGTTCCACAAATTCTGCCAAGCGTCGTCGCCTTGATGCCCCGCGAGCGCAGTCGAGAAGTGCGCGGCGAGGGGCCATGTGAACGCGATCGTGAGAGGAAGATAGATGGCCACCCACGGCGCTTCGGCGCGAATCACAGCTCGAATCGCGCGAAGGCGTGACGAGAGCGCGGAACGGAAGGGCGACGTTCCGGGATTCACAGGCTCTGGTTCTACCGCGTACTCACCCGCTTCACAGCTAGGATGATCGCCTTTGCGCTCATTCCAAAGAGCTCGATCAGCTCCTTCGGCGAGCCCGATTGCCCGAACTTGTCGCGCACGCCGACGAGCTCCTGCGGCACGGGCATGCGCTGCACGAGCAGCTCCGCCACCGCGGATCCCATGCCGCCGGCGATCTGATGCTCTTCGACGGTGACGACGCGCGGTGCGCGCTTCACGGCAGCGAGGATCGTCTCCTCGTCGAGCGGCTTCACGGTCGACAAATTCACGACGATCGTTCCGATGCCGCCGGTGGCGAGCTCGCGCGCGGCCTGCAACGCTTGATGGAGCAGCGCGCCCGTCGCGATGATCGTGACGCGCGGCGCTACGGCCGGCGTGGCGCGCGCTCCGTCCCAATAGACGCGTGCCTTGCCGATTTCGAACGGCGATGCGTCGGTCGTGATGACCGGCGTTTTTTCGCGCGCGAGCCTCACGTAGACCGGCGTCGTGGTCTTCGCCGCGGCCACGGTCGCCTTGCGCGCCTCGATCGCGTCGCAAGGAGAAATCACGACCATGCGCGGCACGACGCGCGTGATGGCGATGTCCTCGATGGCCTGATGCGTGCCGCCGTCGGGGCCGACCGACACGCCCGCGTGCGATCCCGCGATCTTCACGGGGCGATCGTTGTAACAAATCGTGGTTCGAATCTGCTCCCAGTTCCGGCCCGGGCTGAACATCGCGTAGGAGGTGAGGAACGGGATCTTGCCCATCGCCGCCATTCCGCTCGCGACGCCCGCGAGATTTTGTTCGGCGACGCCGAGCTCGACGAATCGCTTCGGAAACTTCTTCTTGAACTCGGACATGTGCGTCGACTCGGTGAGATCCGCGCAGAGCCCGACGACTCTCTCGTCGGCCTCGGCCGCGAGCACGAGGCCGTCACCGAATCCTTTTCGAATCGCCACTTGCTCGACGTCGTTGTCGAAGATGTGCGGGTTCAGATTTTCCTCGGGGACGATCATGACGACGCCTCGTGCTCTCCCGTGATCTTGCCGCCCAGCGTACGCAGCTCATCGAGCGCCATCTTCGCCTGCTCTTCGTTCGGCGGCGTTCCGTGCCATTTGTAATCGCGCTCGAACTCCTTCACGCCCTTTCCCGGAATCGTGTGCGCGAGGATCAAGGTCGGCTTCTCGAACACCGCCGCGGCCGCGCGCACGGCGCCGTCGATGGCGCGGAAATCGTGGCCGTCGATCTCGATGACGTGCCAGTTCCACGCGCGCCATTTGTCGGCGAGCGGCTCGAGCGGCATGATGTCTTCCGTGAAGCCGTCGATCTGGATGTTGTTGCGATCGATCAGCGCGGTGAGATTGCGCAATCGATTTTTCCCGCCGAGCATGCCGGCTTCCCACGTGGCGCCGCATTCTTGCTCACCGTCCGACATGAGACAGTAGATGCGGTGGTCGCCCTCTTTGCCGTCGATCCGATCGGCGAGCGCCATGCCTACCGCCTGCGACAATCCCGAACCGAGAGGTCCCGAGCTCGTCTCGAGCCCCGGCAGCCATTCGCGATGGGGATGTCCTTGCAGTCGTGAGCCGAGCTTGCGCAGCGTCTGGAGCTCCTCGATCGGGAAGTAGCCCGCGTGCGCCATCGCCGCGTAGAGCACCGGACAGATGTGTCCGTTGGAGAGCACGAGACGATCGCGATCGGGCCACGAGGGGTTCTTCGGATCGTGCTTGAGACCGTGCATGTAGAGATACGTGAAGATGTCGGCCATGCCCAACGGGCCGGCGGTGTGGCCGCTGCCCGCGGCGAGGAGCATCGTGATGATGGATTCGCGGACCTGGTTCGCGGTCGCCTCGAGCCGCTGAATCGTTTCGTCATCGAGCTCCAACATGACCCGAGTATGCCAGCGCCCTATCGCACGAGGAATCCGCGACGCGATCTTTTTCGGGCTGAGCTTGATGAACCGACAGGCGGAGATCGTTCAGGGCGGCGTCGCGCGACACGTGACGGGATCGGCGAGCTGACAATCGATCGCCGAATCGGGCGTTTTTCCGGCGAAACGATCGCGCGCAAAATCCACGATTTCAGGTAGCGCCCACGCCGTCACCTTGGTGTGGCTCGCGCCCGCGCATTCCAAAAATTGCATGTGCATCCCTTGTCCGCACAGAGTTTGGAATGCGACGCGTTCGGTCGGCGTGCTCACGAGCGTGTCGCTCTCGCCGAGCACGAACAAGATCCCGTAGCCCGGAGCCGTCGATGCGCGTCGTGCGATCGTCGTCGTCGTGAGGCCGTTCTTCGACACGAGACATCCCCACGGATCGTCGCTCACGATTCCCGCATCCGACGCGCCCGCCGCGAGCAGCTGCGACGTGAAAATCTGATCGAGCGATTTGCCGTCGAGGAGCCCGCTCGGGTCGCAGGATTGCGCCATCGCATCGGGCACGTCGACGTCGAGCGGCGGAACGAGCGCTTGCGACAAGACCCCGCGCGTGCCGTACCAATCGCTCGATGCCGCAAAAAACGCCGCCGCATTTTCGCTCGCCGGAACATCTTGTGTGAGCGCGCGGTTCGTTTCGCCCACGAGATCCGCGGGCGGCACGGTGGCGATGACGCCGTCCGACTCCAGCTCCGGCGCATAATACGGTGCGAGGCGATCGATCCAGAGCGCAGCGAGCCCGCCTTGCGATCCACCGAGCGTCACGAATCGCTTGCTCGCGCACACGCCTTCGGGCCGCGCGTCGACGAGCTTTTGCGCCGCGCGCACCGCATCGAGTGACGCGATCGCCGTCGGCTGCGCGACCAAGTACGGGTGCAAAAATCCGGTCGGACCTTCGAGCGCGCGCAGGCCGATGTAATCCGGCGCGACGACGATGTAGCCGAGCGCGGCAAGCGCAGAGATGAGGGGCCGCGCGTTCGGATCCGACGAAGGCGCGCACGAATCGGTAAAGCCCGCCGTGCCGTGCAAGACGAGGAGCGTGTCGTACGAGGTTTGCGTCGTGGCGCCGGAAGGAAAGGCGATGAGCCCCGAAGCGTCGATGCTCGCGCCGCGATCTTGCGTCTTGTATGCGAATTGCTCGACGGTGACGTCGAGGAGCGGGCCCGTTTGCGTGACGCCCGATGCGGCGACGAGCAGCGACAGGCTTCCTCCGGTGGACGACTGCTCGTTCGCGGTTTGGGTGACGTCGCCGAGTGAGGGATCCGAAATCCACGCGAACGCGGGTTGTCCGCACTCGGACGCATTTTCGGCGAGCCCTCCCGTGTCCGATGCGACCGCCGGCGTCGTCGTGGGGCACGACTTCGCGACGGCGCCGTCCGCGGTCGTGGTCGATTCGTCGCCGGCTCCGGCTTCTTGCGATGCGCTTTCGCCGTCCGACGAGGACGACGAGCATGACGCGCCCGCGAAAGCCATCGACGAAACGATACCGAGGACGATTGAGAGGCGACGCATGCCCCGCGTCTTACTTCTTTTTTACGGAGACCGGGGCTTTTCGACGACCCGTGCGATTCGCTCTCGCCAGGCGCGCGCGGCGGGAATGCCGTGCCTTTCGAGACCGGGCACGATGACGCTCGTGACGGTGTCGTAGAACAGCGCGCGAGCATCGCGTCCGCTGCAGAGGCCATACGCGCGAGCTTCCGGCGGTGGGTCCGAGCTCTCGGGCAAATGCGCGAGCTCGTGATCTTCGAGATGCGCGAAGGCGACGACGAGGTAGTGGCCGAGCGCTTCTTTCGTTTTCGCGTCGAGCGCGGGCGAGAGCTTCTCGAGGAGCTGCCAGCCAAAACGCGCGTGCCCGACCTCGTCGGCGTAAATCTCCGTGAGAAGCTCGCGGAGCGGTCCGGCCGGCATTTCGAGTCGCTCCGCGCCGATGAGCGCGACGGCGACGGTCTCGCTGAGACAACACACGCTGAGGACGTCGCGAAGCATCGCCTCGCGCGCGGACCATGCGTCGCGATGACGCGGGTAGAGCGGCGGGTCGGCGATCTCCGCGCGCGCCTCTCCGCCGAGCGCTTCGACGACGGCTCCGCAGAGGATCCCGTGACGACGCTCTTCGTCGGCGAAGCGCGCGACCTCTTCGTGCTCGAGGCCTGCGCGCGCCACTTGCCGCGCCAATCCCTCGAACACACGCGCCGATCCGTGCTCGTTCACCATGCGCGCGCGCCACGTCACGATGGCGGCCTCGCGCAGGCTCGGCAGATCGGGCACGACGGGCGCATGACGACGCGACTCTTCGCGAAGCGACAACATTCGCCGGCGAGGATTCTCACGAGATCGCCGCAGTGCGATGCGATGCGACGTCCGCGTCTTCGCACGTGCGCTCGGCGGCATCGGTGGACCCCACGGCGAGCATGATCGCAAGATGCGGTGCTCTCGATCGTCGAGATCGCGATCCGCTCCGTTCGGCGTCTGCCAGCGTATGGCTCCCGACGAAAAGAGAAAATTGCAGCAATTCGGATCGTAGCGCTCGAGCGCGCGGTCCTCGCAACACGCGACGAGCCCACTCGGCGCCGTCTTGGGATCGACGCGCGTGAGGACGTCCGGGAAGGTCCGCGCGACGAGCGCGTCGCACGCAGCTCGGTCCGGTGGGGCTTGCGAAGCGGATGGCTCCGGCGCGGGCGTCGCGCTCGGCGGCGCCGCGACTACGGACGCGGGCGGGGAAGGCGGAGGACTGCCGATCGTCGCTTGTTGCGTGGGCGTCGGAGTCGCGGGGCTGCAACCGCCGAGGACCGCCGCCGAAAAAGCGAGCCTCGCCGCGGCACGGAGCGCCTCGCGATGCGCATCTTCGCGTCGTTTCATCGTTCGAGCATACGCGAGCTCGGCGACCGCACGAGCCCGCTTGATGGATGGTTACCGATGCGATCGCGCGTGCTTTCCAAGGATTGACGGTCCACGGCGTCGAACGAGCGTGCGATTCTCGCTGCGGATGGCTCGATGCGATGGGCGAGGGTTTTGGCTGTTGATGTCGGCGTCGCTTGCGGCTTGCGGCGGAGCGCGCGTTCGAAATTCTGCGATCGTGGAGACTCACGTCGTCACGCTGCCGGCAGCCGCGACAGCGACGGCTGCGCGCGAGCCGGCCGGGCTCGTGAGCATCGTTTCGCCGAAACGCGTTTGTGAGCTCGTCGGAAAACGTGGCCTCTTCTCGCTTGCCGCATCGCCTGGCGATCGCGAGCTCGTTCAAGTACATGCGTCGAGCGCGACGATGACGATCGACGAGAAAGGCGAAGGTTTCGTGGAGGTGACGACGCCGAACTTCGTCATGCGCGGTTTCGTTCCCGAAGCGGAGAGCCGCGTTTACCCGGCAAAATGGCTGTCGATCGGTGGCGTCTATTTCTTGAGCCACCTCACGTCTCACTCGATCGCCGGTACGCACGACGGAAAGCTGACGCTCCATGTGTATGACTCCGGTTTTGCGTTCACGAATTCGAAGGACCGGCTGCTCGACGTGAATTGCGACGACGTGAGCCTCTCCGCGGAGCCGTCCGAGGAGCTTCGAAACACCCTTCCGCCACCGTTTCGGCCGGGCTTCGGACGAGCCGCGACGTTCAACTTCACGAACGGAATTTCGGTGTCGGCGACGGTCGACGGTCCGCCCGCGGGGAAGATCGTGATTCGGCCGCGGATCGGCACGGGGCCAATGCCGCGGAGCTACACGACGGTGCTCGAGGAGCGCGGTAAGAAAGTGCGCATCGCCGATCGCTCGCACATCGCAGGTTGGATCGATGCGGCCGCCGTCTCGCTCGTCCCCGCGAGGGTGATGGCAGGAGAAACGAACGTCACCGTCGTGGCCGAGGTTCGACCGAGTCATCCGACGCTGCGTGCGCAATGCGGGCCCGACGGCGACGCGCCGGAGCCGATCCACGCGCAGACGCTCGTATGTCCCCGCGACGTTCGACTCGTCGTCGTCGCGGAAGAAGCTCCGGATCGACTCGCGGTGATGGGTAAGATTCCGGCGGGACGGCCGGTACGCGTGCTCGATCGCGCTGGCGACCTCACGCGCGTATTTCTCGGCGAAAGCCCGGAGCTTCCGGCGTATCCGATGTCGACGCTGGATCGCGTGCACGTCGCGACGCCCACCGTCGATCTCGATCGATGCACGCCGACGACCGCGTTTCCATTTCCCTTGCCGGAGCCTTCTCCTCGCACCGAAGAAATCGCGGACACGATTCCCGATGCGATCTCGAAGATGGGCGACGACGCGATCCCGCATCTTCGTGAGGAGCGAGCCATCTGGAGCGTCTTGGAAAATCACTCCGACTTCGCGCTCTGTTACGACGAGGGGCTGCGCAAGAATCCCGAGCTTCGGGGAGAGATCGTCGCCCGCTTCGTCATCGGGCCGAAGGGCAAGGTCACGGACGTCAACGAGCTCGAGTCCCGGGTCCCGCTTCGGAGCGAGAAGGTTGCGCGCTGCGTGCTCGGCGATTTGTCGTCTCTCACATTTCCGCCGCCGACGTCGAAGACGAAGACGACGACGGTCACCGCGTACGTGAGGCTCGAAGATTGATGTCGTAGGTCGTGGAAGCTCGCCGCGCGCGATGATGCGCTACGCTTCGGCGGTGGTCTTTTCGTTCGACAATAGCTACGCGCGACTTCCGGATCGCTTCTACGCGCGCACGTCGCCGACGGCAGTGCGAAAGCCGTGGCTCCTCGCGCTGAACGAGCCGCTCGCCGCGCTGCTCGGCCTCGACGCGACGGAGCTGAGATCGGATGCGGGCGTGGCCGTGCTCGCGGGGAATGCGATCGCAGAAGGGTCCGATCCGATCGCGCTCGCGTACGCCGGTCACCAGTTCGGCGGGTTCGTCGGTCAGCTCGGTGATGGCCGCGCCGTTCTTCTCGGCGAGGTCGTCGGCAAAGACGGCAAGCGTCGCGACATTCAGTTGAAAGGCTCCGGCCCGACCCCGTTTTCGCGTTGCGGCGACGGTCGCGCGGCGCTCGGCCCCGTGCTTCGCGAATACATCGTGAGCGAGGCGATGTTCGCGCTCGGCATTCCGACGACGCGCGCGCTCGCCGCAGTCGCGACGGGCGAGCCCGTTCTTCGCGAGAGCCCGCTTCCGGGCGCCGTGATCACGCGCGTCGCTGCGAGCCACATGCGCGTCGGCACGTTCGAATACTTTGCTGCGCGCGAAGACGTCGATGCGCTCACGATGCTCACCGAGCATGCGCTCGAGCGGCATTTTCCGGAGGGTCTCGCGGCACCGAACAGAGCGCTCGCTCTTCTCGATCATGTGGTCGGCGCGCACGCTTCGCTCGTCGCGAAATGGCTCGGCGTCGGCTTCGTGCACGGCGTCATGAATACGGACAACACGTCGATCTCCGGAGAGACGCTGGACTACGGGCCTTGTGCGTTTCTCGACGAGTACGATCCCCGCAAGAAATTCAGCTCGATCGACACAGCGGGTCGCTACGCGTTCATGAATCAGCCGGGCATGGCGAAGTGGAACCTCGCTCGCTTGGCGGAGGCTCTTTTGCCGCTCATTTCGAAAGAGGAAGAGGAAGCGGCGCGGCTCGCCACGGACCACCTCAATGCGTTCGATGGTCGCTTCGAGATGGCGTTCGGCGACATGATGCGCAAGAAGCTCGGCATCGTCACCGAAGCTCCCGGCGACCTCGATCTCGCCACGGATCTCTTGCGACGCATGGCATCGAGCCAGGTCGACTTCACGATTTTTTTTCGCGCGCTGTCGAACGGTGCGCAGCAGGCGAACGCGGCCGAGCGAGGGGGCGTGTCCTCGCTCTTCGAGGATCCGGGCGCGTTCCACGAATGGGCGGAGCGTTGGCGCGCGCGTCTCGCGGAAGAGGGGAGCTCACCGGAGGCTCGCGCCGAAGCGATGCGGGCCGTGAACCCTGCGTTCATCCCGCGCAATCATCGCATCGAGCAAGCGATCGCGGCGGCGATCGAGCAGAGCGATCTCGAGCCGTTCCACACGCTCGCGCACGTGCTCGCGAGGCCATTCGACGACCAGCCCGAAGCGTCGCATCTCGCCGACCCGCCGGCGCCGAACGAGCGCGTGACGCGGACGTTTTGCGGAACGTGACCTCCGGTGCCCATGTTTGCTCCATGCACCCTGGAGCTCGCCGCGTTGGTGATACGATCTGCGCGTTCCCATGGCTTCCACCACGGACGACAAGCCCGACGCACGCGTCGGCACCGTGATCGCCGACCGCTATCGCATCACCGCGAAGCTCGGCGAAGGTGGGATGGGAGCGGTGTATCGCGGCGTGCACGAGTCGCTGCGCAAACCCGTCGCGCTGAAATTCATGGTGCCGTCGGCGCGCTCCGACGCCGAGCTCGCGAAACGCTTCGAACGCGAAGCGGTGGCCACCGCCAATCTCAAGCACCCCAACATCTCCGAGACGACCGACTACGGGCAGCTTCCCGACGGCACGCTCTATCTCGTGATGGAGTGCATCGACGGAAAAAATCTCCGCGAGCTCGTCGCGGCGGGCCGCCTTCCGCCGGCGCGCGCTCTTGCGATCGTGAAGCAGATCGGCGCCGCGCTCTCGTTCGCGCACGAGTCCGACGTCGTCCATCGCGATCTCAAACCCGACAACGTGATCGTGTTCGATCGCGGAAGCACGAGCGACCTCGTGAAGGTGATCGATTTCGGCATCGCGCGCATGAACAGCGCATTCACCGGCGGCAAGACGGCGCTCACGCAAGCGGGGACCGTGTTCGGGACGCCCGACTACATGGCGCCGGAGCAGGCAATGGGACAAGCCGTCGATCCGCGCGCCGATCAATATGCGCTCGGCGCGATCGCCTTCGAGCTCTTCACCGGTAAGCCTCCCTACGCGGCCGACAACGCGGCGTCGCTCATGTACATGCACGTCGGCGCGCCGATCCCGCGCGTGAGCGATCTCGCGCCCGACCTGCCACCGCAAATCTCGGACGTGGTCGCGAAGATGATGGCGAAGCTCCCCGACGAGCGATTCGTCTCCGTCGATGAAGCGCTGGCGGCGCTCGGTCGCGCGTTCGAAGCGCCGGCTCTTTCGACGCCGATGAGCGCGCCGATGACGACGCCGATGTCGTCCGGTCCCATGACCACGCCGATGTCGAGCGCGCCGAAGACGGTGCCGAACGCGCCGCCCACGCTCGTATCGGGCGCGGCGCCGGCTCCCGTGTACGCACCACGCACGCTGGTATCGCCCGCAGCGCCTTTCGTCGCGCCTGCGGCGTCGCCGAGCTCGAAGTCGAGCATGATGACGGTCGTTGCGATCGCGATCGGCGGATTTCTCGCGTTGGCCGTGGCCGCCGGGCTCTACGTTTGGCTCGCTCCGCATTTTCAAAATCGCGCGTCGACGAGCTCCGATCTCGACGCGGGCGACGTTTCGACCGACGACACTTCTGCGACGACGGTGGCGACGTCGACGAACGCCGAAACGAAACCGACGACCGCGACCACGACGACGAGCAAGGCGAGCGGCGCGAAACCAGCCACGACGGCGACGGCGAAACCGGTGGCCGCCGCGGTCACGACGACGACCGCATCGACGGCGCCGCCTCCGACGCCGACGAACGCGCCGCCGTCGACACCGGCAGCGACGACGACCACGCCTGC
>JAICXU010000874.1 GCA_025934595.1 Polyangiaceae bacterium
GCGAGCGCCTCGAGGCCGCCGTGCAGCCCCGAAGAAACCGCGAGCCCTGGACCCGTGAGCCCGAACGCGACGCCGCATTCGCCTGCCACCGCGTTCGGCGTCGTGTACGGGAAACGCCGCGGCTCGCCGTATTTTGCGCCCTTCTCCGTGATACGTGCATTATACAAATAATTCGTTTCGAGTGTGGCGAGCGAGTGACCGACGACGACTCCCGCTCCGCGAAGTGATCCGCACGCATCTTCGAGCGCGGCGACGGCGGCGACGGCATGACGAACGAGCCCGTCACCGCGCGCGAGCTTGTCTTGCGCGACGCCCGTGCGAGACGAAAGCGCGGCGAGGTCGGGCGGTGATCGCACGAAGGCGCCGCGGCTCATGAACACGTCGTGCAGACGGCGATCGATTTTTTTCGGCGCATCGTGCGTGACGACGAGCGCAGCGTTCGCGCCGCCGAATGCCGCGGAAATCTTGAGCGCGACTCTCGTCTCGCCGGCGGTCGCTAGGGCGCGCAGCGTGGCCGGCAGATCGGGCTCGACCGCGCCGTGTGACGCGCTCGCGGGGAGAATCTTTGCTTCCATGGCGTCGACGCACGACATCGTTTCGATCGCGCCCGCGGCGCCGAGCGTGTGACCGAGCTGCGCTTTCGAAGGAAGGATGGTGGGTTTGTGAGAGCCGAGCACCCGCGCGAGCGCCTTCATTTCCGCCGCGTCGTTGAATGGCGTGGCCGTGGCATGGGCGGAGACGAGGTCGATTGCGCTCGCGTCGATTTGCGCATTTTTCAAGGCGTTTTCTGCGGCGCGCGCGAGGCCGTCACCCGTGCGATCGGGCGCGGTCAGATGCACGGCATCGGACGACGCGCCGAATCCGGCGACGAACGCTTGCGCACGCGCCGATTCGCGAGCGAGCGCGAAAAGAGCGCCGCCTTCGCCGAGCGACATGCCATCGCGGCCGGCGCAAAACGGCTTCGGCGGAATTTCGCCGGTGGTCGCACGCAGGACCTCGAAGCCGGATGCGACGAAGACGCTGACCGCGTCGAAGCCGCCGGCAAGAACGAGATCGCAATCGCCGGCTTCGAGCCAGCGCGTGCCGATGCCGATGGCGATCGTGGACGCCGCGCAAGCCGTGAGGACGAGCGTCGCAGGACGAAAATCGACGCCGAGGCTTCGCGTCGCCGAGACGAGCGGCGCGAAGTACGTGGCGTTCGCGGCGACGTCGCACGAAATGTCGGCACCCTTCGAGAGGCGACCGAAGAAAATTTCCGCCGAACGCATTCCGCCGCTCGAGGTGGCGAGCGCGAGCCCGACGCGCTCCTTTCGCCATTCGGGCCGCGTGGCATCGAGATCGGTCGCGAGGGCGGCGAGAACGCGTCGCAAGATCGTCGTGGCGCGATCTTCGTCGGTCGCGTCGAGTCGAACACGCGCGGCGAAGGGCTTCGCGAGGCCGCCTTTTTCGAGCTCGCCGTCGCGCGCGATGGCGACGCGCGCGCGCTCCCCTGCTTTCCCGACGCCGGTGGCTTCGCGTCCCTGGCCGAGGCCCGACAGCGCGGCGCGCGCGACGATCGAAATCACAGCGCCGTTCCTCCGTGATCCGGGTCGACGAAAGCCGCCGGATCGGGCGGGTCGGCGGAGATCTGCTCGACGTCGATGTCGACCTCGATGCCCGTTCCGCTTTGTCTGTAGATGGCACCGAGGCCGGCGTCGGGTGCGAACGATCGCGACGCCCAGCTCAAATGATCGACGCTCTTCGAGCCTTCTTCGCGGCGCGTGGCGAAATAGAGGCGTCCGCGCGGCGTGTCGGCGACCTTGAGCGTCACGGTGCGATCACGTTCGCGAAGAACGACGTAGTGGAGCTTCGTGGCGATGTGCCGTTCTTCTTCGTCGAGCGGCAAATCGAATGCGACGAGCATGCGACCGTCGAGCGGCTCGAGAAACCACCAGCGACAGAACTCGATCGGAAATCCTGCCGCGCGATCGTCGTTCGTGTCGCCGTCACCCGAGTGACGTACGAGGTTCATCGACGGCACGGCGAATCGCCACGCATCACGCGTGACCCACACGTCGAGCGCCGTCGCGCCGCCGGGACCGAGGAGCACGAGGCGCATCGCACGACGCGGCTCGACGGCGACGGCGCCGCGAGCTTGGATCACGCGCCCGCTTCTCGGCTCGCGCATCGCGACGCGCACAGTTTCCACGAACGAGGCGTGCGGCGCTTCGTGCC
>JAICXU010000602.1 GCA_025934595.1 Polyangiaceae bacterium
ACAGAACAAAACAAAACCGAAGGCGACTTCGACTTCGACTTCGACTTCGACTTCGACTTCGACTTCGACTTCGACTTCGACTTCGACTTCGACTTCGACTTCGACTTCGACTTCGACTTCGACTTCGACTTCGACCTCGACTTCTATCTGCGCAATACGACAATCATCTGTCTAATTAGATAATCATGGCCTGTCCGACGCATTTCGGCGTGGCTCGGCCGATCCCGAGCCTTCGCCAAGAAGTGCGTGCGAATCGCCATAAGCCCATGTTATCGTGGAGGTTTCATGAATGGCTGTCGTCGGGCGACATCCGCCTGGCCATGCCGGAAGGAGAAAAAACCATCGTGCTGAGGACCATCCTTTTTTCGTCGATGACGTTGGCGTTGATCCTGAGTGGGTGCAGCTCGAGCTCGTCCAGCTCGAGTGGCGACGATCAAAAGGGGCCGTGCGAGTACGAGGGTGCCCATCTCGGTTGCTCGTGCACGACCGATGCGAGCATCGCTTGCTCGGCGGGGTTCGATGACGACAACGGCGCCATCGTCCAATGCGTGAACGGGTCGTATTCGAAGTCTGCGTTGGTGTGCCCCAACTCGAAGGGTTGCTCGGAGCCGACCGCCGGGAGCGCGGAGGGCGGTCTCGCGAAAGGCGTCGTCAACTGCGATATCGTTGCGCCGGGGAGCAGCACCGAATTTCTGAATTTCACGACGAGCGGGGTGCCATGCATCGACGAGGGCCTCGCCGCGTGCTCGTTGGATTTGAAGAGCATCATGCGCTGCACGAACGGCAAATTCGTCTCGGTGCAGGCTTGCAGCGGTCAGTGTGCTTTCGGCGGCAACAACGAGATCGATTGCATGTGACCTGAATCACCTTCGCCGCAGCAGCATCAAAAAAAGCGGTCCACCGACGAGCGCCGTCACCGCGCCGACGGGCGGCTCGGTGTGCAAAAATCGAAAGAGCGTGCGGCTCACGAGATCGCATGCGACGAGCACCGCTCCTCCTGCGAAAAATGAGGCGGGCAACGTCACGCGTACGTCGGGCCCGAAGAGCCTTCGCAACGCGTGCGGCACGATCAGACCTACGAATCCAATCAAACCAGTCACGCTGACAATCGCGGCAACGACGAGCGAGCACGCGAAGAACGTGCGTCGCTCCAACGCGCGCACGTCGACGCCGAGGTGCTCCGCGGATTCGTCGCCGAGCGCCAGCAAGTTGAGGCGTCCCGCATCGCGCAAGAGAACCGCACCGCCTGCGGCGACGTAAAAAAATACGAACGCGAGCGTGCGTGGCGACGCGACGTCCAAAAATCCCATCAGCCAAAACAAAAGCTCCTGCGCTTTCGTCGCCGTCACGATTGTCTTGAGGAACGTGATCGCCGCGCCCGCGATCGCATTCACGACGACGCCGGCGAGGAGGATCGATGCGCCGCTTCCTGCGCGCGCGCCGCCGGAATCGTCGAAGCCTTCGGCCGCACCGGAGCGCGCGATCGCCGCCACGAGCACCGTCGCGCCGAGACCGCCCACGAGCGCGGCGGCAGGAACGAGCGCCGCTCCGAGCAGCGAAAGACCGCTCAATCCGAGGAGCAATGCGATCGTCGCGCCGAGCGCAGCGCCTCCTGAAACGCCCAAAATAAAGGGCTCCGCGAGAGGATTGCGGAGCACGGTTTGAAACGCGAGGCCGACTGCAGCAAGACCCCCGCCGGCGAGCATGCCGAGGATCACGCGAGGCAATCGGGCCTCGACGAGAATTTCGCGATCGAGTGACCCGGGGTCAGTGACAGCGGTCACGAGCGATATGGGCTCTGCGCCACCGATGACGAGCGCGATCGCAACGACGATCGCGAGCGCGACCACGCTGAACACGAGAGCCGTGTGCGTCCGAGCGAGCCGACCTGATTCGCGTCTAGACATGAGCGAGCCGACCCGATTCGCGTCTAGACATAGCGAGCAGACCTGACTCGCGTCTAGACAAGGTTGCGTTCGTGCAACAGACGCAAGCCGGTGAGCGTCAAGTTCGGATCGACGCTCTGGATGGTCTTCGACAAGGGCGCGATGAGCGACGAGAGACCGCCGGTCGCGATGACCGCGCACCCATGACCGAGCTCTGCAAGCAACCTTTCGACGACGCCGTCGACGAGCCCGACGTATCCGAACACGATGCCCGATTGCATCGAGTGCACGGTGTTCTTCCCGACGACCTTCGGCGGCTGCGCGATCTCGACCTTGGGCAATTTTGCGGCGCGCGCGAAGAGAGCGTCGGCGCTGATTTGAATTCCGGGCGCGATGACGCCGCCCAAATATTCGCCCTTCGGCGTCACGCAATCGAACGTGGTGGCGGTGCCGAAATCGACGACGATGACGGCTCCCTTCGCTTGCTCGTACGCGGCCACGGCGTTGACGATGCGGTCGGCGCCGACCTCGCGCGGATTTTCGTAGAGGATCGCCATCCCCGTGCGAATGCCGGGTCCCACGATCTTCGGCTCTTTGCCGAACGCGCGCTTCACGAGCTCGCTCATGGGATCGGTGAGCGACGGCACGACGCTCGCGATGATCGCGGCGTCGACTTGCGAGGGCTGGACGCCGTGCATTTCACACAGCTGGCGGAGCACGACGGCGTATTCGTCCGCCGTGCGACCTCGTCCGCTCTCGACGCGAAATTGATGTTCGAGCTCGGCGCCTTCGAAGAGGCCATAGACGATGTTCGTGTTGCCGACGTCGATGACGAGGAGCATGGTGCGTACCTTAATGGGGATTTTTCGCGGGCGAAGGCGAATCGTCCGTGACGGTGACGTCGCCGATGAGATCGCCTTCGACGAGCGCGCCCCAGTCGCCCTCGGCGTGACCGAGATGCGTGTATTCACCATCCAAATGCGGTGTCCGTGACAAGGTCACGAAAAGTTGGCTCGATCCCGTGTCGCGTCCTGCGAGCGCGATGCCGACGTCCAGCGGATCGAACGGGACCGGCGAAGTCTCGCAACGAAGAAGCTTGCCCGATCCCCCGAAACCATCGCCTTCGGGATCGCCGAACTGCGCGACGAAACCGGGCACGACGCGATGCACGACGATGCCGTGAAAAAATCCAGATTGTGCGAGCGAGACCATGCGCGCCGCTGCGATCGGCGACCATGTCGGATCGAGGTGAATCACGAGCGTCCCTGCATCGCTCGCGAACGTGAGCTTCTTGGGAGACGTGAGCGGCTGATCGACCTCGGGAGCGGCCGGTTGCGGTTGGTCGGGCGCATTGCATGCCGCATAGGGCTCGCCGAGCGCCGCGAGCGCTTTTTTTCCCGCATCGCGTAA
>JAICXU010001123.1 GCA_025934595.1 Polyangiaceae bacterium
CGCGATGATCCGCGACCGCATCCGGCAGCCGGACTGCGCCAGGGGGATCATCCTCGACGGCTTCCCGCGCACCGTGCCGCAGGCGGAGGCGCTTGACCGCATGCTCGCCGACGACCGGATGAAGCTCGACCACGTCATCGAGATGAATTTTATCGACGGCGCTGTGCCGGGAACGCCGGATCCGGATCCTTTCGCCGGCGACGCATCCGCCGATGGCCCGCAGTTCCCGAGCGACGCCGAGATCGATTCGCAGTGACTGGCATGACACCCAAATATGCTCGGTCGACTACGTCGGGAGTGTCAGAGAATTTGTGTAACTTGACCGAACGCGGGTAACTCCAAGGAACGGAGACCGCATGAACGTCGCCATCAAGCCCGAGCTCCTCGAAGAGCTTTTGAAAAGTTGTAAAACCCCTGACGAGCTCTTCGGGCCGCAGGGACTCATGCAGCGTCTCAAGGGCGCGCTCATGGAGAGAATGCTCGACGCGGAAATGACCGAGCATCTCGGATACGAAGCGTACGAAGGAAAAGGCCGCGGCGCGGGAAATAGCCGCAACGGCTACACGACGAAGACGGTCGAGACCGAGAGCGGCAAGGTCGACATCCGCGTCCCACGCGACCGCGCGGGGACCTTCGAGCCGCAGGTCGTTCCGAAGCATCGGCGCAGGCTCGAGGGCTTCGACGACAAGGTGCTCGCGCTCTACGCGCGCGGCATGAGCGTGCGCGACATCCAAATGCATCTGCGCGAGCTCTACGCGACCGACGTCTCGCCCGACCTGATTTCGCGCGTCACCGAGGCCGTCATCGACGAGGCCAAGGTGTGGCAGTCGCGGCCGCTCGAGTCGCTTTACCCGATCATCTATCTCGACGCGCTTTTCGTGAGCATTCGGGACGGCGCGACCGTCCAGAAGAAGGCCGTCTACGTCGCGCTCGGGGTGACGATGGACGGCAAGCGCAACGTGCTCGGCATCTGGTTCGAGCAAACCGAAGGCGCCAAATTCTGGCTCAGCGTGCTCACGGACCTTCGCAATCGCGGCGTCGAAGACGTCTTTTTCGTTTGCTGCGATGGTCTCAGCGGCTTCCCGCAAGCCATCGAAGCCGCGTTTCCCAAGGCGATCGTGCAAACGTGCATCGTGCACATGATTCGCTCGAGCCTGCGCTACGTCACGCTCACCGACCGCAAGCCGGTCGTCAACGCGCTCAAACCGATTTACACGGCCGACACCGAAGAAGCCTCGAGCGCCGCGCTCGCCGAATTCGAGGCGCGCTGGGGTGCTCGTTATCCAACCATCGCGCGCTTGTGGCGCTCGCGCTGGGCCGAGGTCGTGCCTTTCTTGGCCTTCCCGAAAGAGGTCCGCAAAATCCTCTACACGACCAACATCATCGAGTCGCTCAACTCGCAGTTGCGCAAGGTCCTGAAGCCCAAGGGCCACTTCCCGAACGACGAGGCCGTCTTCAAGATTCTCTTTCTCGCCATTCACAACGCTCAACTCCGCTGGAAGGCATCACCTTATTGGAAGAAAGCACTCGCCCATTTTGCTATTATGTTTGAAGACCGTTTTCCCGCGTGAATGTCAACTTACA
>JAICXU010000121.1 GCA_025934595.1 Polyangiaceae bacterium
CGCATTTCACGAAGCGCCGACGAGGCACGACGTTTCGGACCTCGACGTTCCCGACGACGGAGTGGACTCGCTCGACCGGATCACGCCCGACCCCGTGACGCGGCCGTCGCCGAACCTCACCGAGCCGACGCAAGCCGATCTGCACTCCGATCATTCTTCGCCGGCAGATCTCGACGAGGAAGTCGCGCTCGCGGACGCCGATCGGTCATCGATCCCAGTCACGATGGATGACAGCGAGCCCGACGCCGATCGCACCGCCGAGCTCCCGAAGATGGACGCGAAGGCTGCGACCGCGGAGGAGGGCGTCGACGTCGAGGTCGAAACCGACGAGCCCGAGCCGCAGCCGCGATCGTCGGAGCCCGAAATCGAGGCTGCGGATCTCGTTTCGATCGAATCGGTGCCCGCGCCGATGAAGAAAAAATCGGTGCCGCCTGCCGCGCCGCCGGTGCCGCTTGCGTACCAGAGCGGCGACTTTCCCGCGCAACCGAGCGCCCCGAATTTGCACACTGCGCCGCCGATCGTCGTCGTACCTCCTGCCGCGCCCGCTGCCTCCGCTGCGCCTGCCGCGTCTTCTGCGTCGAGCTCGCGGGCGTCGGCGCAGCCCGCTTCGGCGGCGCCTTCGAGCGCGGTCTCCTCGGCAGCTGCCGACGCGAAGAAACGTGTGCGGCCGTGGTGGGAAGATCTCTTCAACGACGACTTCGTCCGCACGATGGCGAAGATCAGCGACAAGCAAATCGGTCGCGAGGCATCGTTCATCGAAGAGAGCCTCGGCGTCGAATCGGGATCGGCGCTGCTCGACCTCGGGTGCGGAACCGGCCTCCACGCGATCGAGCTCACGAAGCGCGGCTACAACGTCGTCGGGTTCGATCTGTCTCTCGCGATGCTCGCGAAGGCGGCCGACGAAGCGCAGGACCGCAAGCAGAAGCTCAATTTCGTGCAAGGCGACATGCGCGAGATGGCGTTCGACGAGCTCTTCGACGGCGTCTATTCGTGGAACACGAGCTTCGGATATTTCGACGAAGAGAAGAACGGCCAAGTCGTCACGCGCGTCCATCGTGCGCTGAAAAAGGGCGGCCAGTTTTTGCTCGACGTGATCAACCGCGACTACATCATCAAGCAATCGCCGTCGCTCGCGTGGTTCGAGGGCGACGGCTGCATCTGCATGGATGAAATGCAGGTCGACTTCATCACGAGCCGCATGCGCATCAAGCGCACGATGATGATGGACGACGGACGCTCCCGCGAAATCGAATATTCGATGCGCGTCTACTCGCTTCACGAGCTCGGAAAGCTCCTCCACGAGCACGGCTTCCGCGTCGCCGAGGTCTCCGGACGCATCGCGACACCGGGCGTGTTCTTCGGAAACGAATCGCCGCGCATCCTCGTTCTCGCCGAAAAGCGCTGAAAAATGGCCATTCGGAAGATCGCGACGATCGGTCATCCGATCTTGAGACAGCGCGCGCGCGAGCTCTCGCGCGAAGAGCTTGCTTCTCCGACGACGCAATCGTTCATCGACGACCTCGTCGAGACGATGCACGACGCGAACGGCGCGGGCATCGCCGCGAGCCAAGTTTACGAGCCGATTCGCATCTGCGTGATCGAGATCAAAGACAACCCGCGCTATCCGTACAAGCCGAATTATCCGCTCACGATCTTGGTGAACCCTGTCGTGACTCTGCTTACGGAAGAACGCTTCGAAAACTACGAAGGTTGTCTCAGCGTCCCGAATCTACGCGGCCGAGTGAAACGCGCGCCTCACGTGCGCGTCGAAGGATGGACGCGCGACGGCAACGACACGCGCTTCGAGGTCAAAGGGATCACGGCCGGCACCTTCCAACACGAGGTCGATCATCTCGACGGCAAGCTGTTCGTCGATCGCGTCGAAGATCCGACGTCTCTCGCGACGTGGGCCGATTTCGAGCGCTTCCATCGCGATCGATTCGTCGAGGAGGCGAGGGCGATCGTCACCAAGTACGGGGCTTGAGGCGATTTTCGTGAGCGTCAATCGCCACAGCGCGCGATGTCGAAGAGCATGAACGCGATGGCGCGCTCCTGATCCGACATCGGATTGGTGGAGCATCCACCGGGAAACGGCGTGCCGGTGTTCGACGACGAGTCCGACGAAACGTGGATGTCGGAGAAGACGACCTCGCCGCAGCGCGATGTCGACGTGGTCGTCACCGGAGTCGTGAACTCGAATAGCTGCACGCCGGTCGCACCGCCGCTCGAGGCGTCGTCCAAGTACGCGACGGGCGTCACGCCGCCGTCGACCGAGAGGCAGGTGTTTCGTCCGCTCGCATGCGTGAGACTGAATGCTGGCGCACCGCCGTCGAGCTGGAAGTTGCCCCACGCCGCCAAGCCCGCGCCCTCGTTCGCGGTGTCGTCGATGTGGACGACGGTGGTGTCCGGCAACGTCGTCGTGTTCGTGCTCCATGTCGCGAGCGGCGTCCAGTCCGCTTCGCTCTGCGCACCGCCCGCCTGGAACGCGCCGCCGATCCAGATGTTGTGCCAGTGCGACATGAACACGCGGCCGCCGTGATCGGCATACGATTTCAATGCGTCGAGCGCGAGCTGCGGCTTCGTCCCGTCGAATTGACCGCCTTCGCACGAGAGCACGACGAGATCGAACGGAGCGAGCGAGCCTGCGTCGCCCCAGAGGCTCGTGAGCGAATCGGCGAAATTGCCCGCACCGCCGTCGAAGCCGACCTCGAATTGATTCGCGCCCGTGCCGCCGACGGCGCCGTTGTCCGCGAACAGCGTGACGTGACCGGATCCCAAACCGCCGTCCGCGGCGAGGCTCGAGAACTCCGAATCGGCGATGCCCATTTTGCGCAGCAGGCATTCGAGCGCATCGGCGGTGCCGGTCGAGACCGCGATCCTCGGCATGTCGACGCTCTCGGTGTCGCCGCCGAGGTCCTTCATCGAGCTAGGCAGCGACGTATCGACGGCGGGGAGCGCCGTGTCTGCGCATTTCGTGGGCGCGGCCGCGAGCCGCAAATTGCGCTGCCACTTGCCGATCTCGATCGTGACGGGCAGATTTGCGGCGCTCGAGACTTCGAGTGAGAAGTGGCCGTTCGCGTCCGTCGTGGTCTGCACCATCGCCGGCGAAGAAGGTTGTAGAGTACACGGATCACAAGACGCGCCCACTCCGTGCGAGAGCGTCGCCGGAGGGCTGGCGGGGACGTAGACGATCGCGCCCGCGATGGGCAGCGTGCGGTTCGGAGCGAAGACCGTTCCGGAGAGGGTCGTCTTCTCGCCATTCGGGCAGTCGGACGTCGCCGCGTCGTTCGGCGTGACCGTGCCGTCGGGCGATGCGTCCGTAGCGCTCGCGTCACCGCCGTCGCCGCCCGCCGCCGCGTCGTCGCCACCGCCGCAAGCCTCGAAGCCGGAGACGAGAAGCGCGAGGATCGCCACCGCGCGGAAGATCTTCATCGGGATCTATTTAGCGCTGATCTCGGATTCTTGCGCGTCCTTGCAACAGCGCACGCCCGTCTCGGTTCCCGCGTAGACGGCGTTGTGACCGCGCTGCACGTCGCGACACGCGTGTTTGCCAGGCAGCCACCAGGCGCCCTTCATCACCGTTCGCGATCCTTTCGGCGCGTGCGTGTCGGTGACCCACTCGGCGACGTTGCCGGCCATGTCGTGCACGCCGAAGGGGCTCACGCAATTCGGATGATCGGCGGGCGTCGATCTGTGATCGACGAGGCGCCCGACGTGGCCGAGCCCTTTCATGATGTCGACATTGCACGCGGTGGCGTCGCGCTGCCATCCATAAGGATATGGACGCATCTCTTCGCCTTCGCACGCGAACTGCCACTCGTCGCTCGTGCAGACGCGCTCGCCGCTCGCGGCGCAAATTTTCGCCGCGTCGTCGTAGGATTTTTTGTTCTGGGGGAGCTGCGTGCCTTCTTCGAGCTGCTCGGTCGCGCCGATGCAAAACCGTTGATGCACGCGCGGCCCCTTGCACGTGGCGGGCTCGGCATATCGCGCGCAACGAAAGTGCGCGTACGGGTCGTTCGGCGGCTCCATCCACTCGAGGCACTTCTCTTGGGCGTTCGGGCAATACATGCCGTCGACCAAAATCATCCCGGCGGGACATGCGCTCGGCGCGTCCGACTTTTCGGGCGGCGTAGCGGAGGCTTGCGGTGCTTCTTCGGCCGGCGCTTGCGTCGTCGTCGCGGGGACGGCCGCGTTCGTCGTCCTCGCGCTCCCGACGCGCGCCTCCTCTTTCGTGCACGCGAAGATCGACGCGCACGTGGCCAAGAAGAAGAGGGGGAGGGCGAGCTTGCGCGACAAGACATCGAGGCCTAATCGAGCCTCTTTCGACGGCAAAGCAAAAAATGCGGGAAAATCCCATGCCGCGCGTAATGCTGGAGGAATGCGGCTCCGTCGTGCGAGCGCGGGTGCGAACGGGTTCCGCTCGCTCGCGATTTTTCTAGCCGCGAATTTTTTCGCGATCGGCGCCTGCACGACGCGCGTGCCGACGACCGATTCGACGCGCGACGCGGCGCGGGCTCCGTTCGCCGTCGACGCTTCCGCGTTCGGCGACGCCGCAGCGGATGCGGCGGTCGCCGCGCTCGACAACGCCGACTCCGGCGGCGCGTGTCCACCGGAGATGGTGCTCGCCGAGGGCAACTATTGCTCGAAGGCGAATCAAGTCTGCAAGCGCTGGCTCGATACGGGGAGATTCCACGACTATCGATGCGCGGAATACGTGCAACCTGCAACTTGCGTCGGAAAGCGGGAAAATAAGCGGTTTTGTATCGATCGCGAGGAATACGTCGCGCCCGGCGAAACACTGCCGCTCGCGCATCAATCGTGGACGAGCGCCGGTGAGGTCTGCAAAAAAGACGGCAAGCGATTGTGTCTCGAAAGCGAGTGGCAGTTCGCGTGCGAGGGCCCCGACATGCATCCGTATCCGTACGGCGACGGATTTCATCGCGACGGCGTAGCGTGCAACATCGATCGAATGCATCTCGGGAAACCCAACGCCGGCCTCACCGATCTGCGCGCGCCGATCTCCGCGTATCCGAATTGCGTGAGCGTGTTCGGCGTGCACGACATGAGCGGCAACATCGAAGAATGGGCGACGCTCGATCACGGCGTGGCGCCGCAGCGATCGAGCATGAAAGGCGCCTGGTGGCTGCCCGGAAAGAACAACTGCCGCGCGGCCACCCTCGGACACGGCGAGGTCTTCGAAGGCCCGCAGGTCGGCGTGCGCTGCTGCAAAGACCCCGCGAACTGACGCGCCCGCGCTAATCGCCGAACGCGATGCCGTCCGGATAGATCCCGGTGGTCCATCGCTTCGTGATCGCGAGCGTCGCGGGATCGATCTCGATCACCGCGCCAGGCTGCACGTGATCGCCTTCGCACACGACGAACGCCCGATGTTCGGGATCGATCCGCACCACGTGCGGCGCTTCGCATTGATCTTTCGTGAGCGACACCCGTGCGAGCACCGCATTTTTTCGCGCGTCGATCTTCACGAGACCATCGGGCGCTTGCAGGGGAACGATCGCCGCGTCGTCGTCGACGAACGCGCCGATCATCGCGCGCGCGCCGACCGCGATTGCGTCGGCGAACTTTTTCGTTTTCAGATCGAAGATGCGCACGTCCTTCGATTCGAGATCGCCCACCAAAATCCGTGAATCATCGGGCGACGGATCGGCGGAATAGGGCCCATATTTCGGCGCGCCGAGCACCCCCTCCGTTGCGCCGAGCACGAATCGTGAGGTCGGCAGCTGTTTTTGCGTGAGATCGACGAGCGCGATTTCATCGGACCCGTAACACGCGACGATCGCGGTCTTGTCGTCGCCGGTCACGGCGATCCCGTGAGGCGCCACGCAGATCGCGCGCGCTCCGATTTTTTTCATCGACGTCGCGTCCCAGACTTGGATCGTCGCGAACATTTCGTTCGGAGGCTTGCCGGCCGCCGCCGCTGCCATCGCGCGCCGCATGTCGAAATGGGTGACGAGCACCTTCTTGCCGTCGTGCGTGAGCACCACGTCGCCAGGATTTTCGTCGACGTCGACGGTGGCCTCCACGCTCAGCGTCGCGAGATCGAGCTTCGCGAGCTTTCCGTCGTTCGACGCATTTCCGTGATTCGCGTGGGGCCCTTTTTTCTCGTCGTCCGGAGGTGGCGGAAAGGCCAGCGCGACGAACAAGCGTCTCGCGCGCGGGTCGACCGCGAGGTGATGCGGCGCCTCGTGCGCGGTCTTGTCGATGTCGATGGATCGCGAAAGGACCTCGGCCGACTCGCGATCGATCACGGTGATTTGATCCGAGCCATTGTCGGTCACGTACGCCGCACGATTGGCCGCGATCGGAACGAGCTCGGCCGGAGCGGTGTCGGTGCCTTTGCACGATTGGCATCCCGCGAGCGCGACGCCGAAAAAAATCGGAATAGCGCGCAGACCCGACGCGCGTCTGGAGTAGAAGAGGGCCGTGCGCACGCGATTCTGGCTCGTCGTTCTCGCAGTCACGCTCACCACACTCTACCCAGGTCGGCGCGCGCTTGCGAACGGACGCTTTCCCTCCGCGCAACAGCTCGCCCTATCGCCTCCAGGTGGCGATCCGAACCTCGTCGTTCTTCGCACCACGTTCGGCATCGTCGTCTCGCGCGACGCCGGCAAATCCTGGAGCTGGATCTGCGAGCGCGCTCTCGGTTTCACGGGCGAGTGGGATCCGCCGCTCGCCGTCACCAAAGACGGTCGCATCTGGGTGGGTCTGTCCGACGGCTTGCGATCGACGCGCGACGGCTGCGGAACCGAGGAAGTCATGGCGTTGCGCGGCTCGCCGATCAGCGACCTCGCCGTCGACCCGGCGGGTGAGAATCTCCTCGTCCTGTCGTCGAAGGTCGACGGCCCGGCCACGGTCGCGATCCTTCGCAAAAACGGCGCGCTCGAAAAGGTCGCCGGCAGCTTTCCGGGCCTCGAGCTCCGCACGGGTGACATCGCTGCATCGGGAAAAATTTACGTCACCGGCGTTCCGTTCGATGCATCGGCGAAGCCGCGCGGGCATTTGTTCGTCGCGGGCCGCGGCCGGCCTCTCGTCGAAGTGAAGCTGGATTTGCCGGACGACGCGATGGCGTATCTCTCGGCGATCGATCCGAAGAACGATCAGCGGATCGTGCTTCGCACGCTCGCACCGAACGGCACCGACGTCGTGATCTCGGACGACGGCGGCAAGACGTTGAAGCACGTCCTTCACGTGGGAACTTTGCTCTTCGGATTCGCGAAATCGGTGGACGGCAAGATCATGTACGTCGGGTCGGGCGATCCCAACGACGGCGTCTGGGAATCGCGCGACGCGGGAGCGACATGGACGCAAGCGAGCAAGACGAGCGTGCGATGCCTCGCGCTTTCGGGTGACCTTCTCTATGCGTGCTCGACGCCGTATCGACCCGGCGGATTCGCCGTCGCATCTTCGACCGATCACGCGCGCACGTTCACGCCCTTGAACTCGTTCAAGGACATCGCGGGCGCGGTCGCCTGCGACGGTGGAGAAGGCGCCGCGTGCCGTGCGCTGTGGCCGGAGCAAAAACGCATTTTGGATCCGGCGCCGCGTGATGCCGGTGCGACCCTCGACGCTTCGATCGACACGAGCGATGCCGGAGCCACTTCGCGCGCTTCCTCGAAGACGTGTGGATGCGGCCTCGTCGGAGCACACGACGCCGATGATTTCGCGCCGGGTCTCGTGCTCGTCCTCCTCGGGGCACTGATCGCCCGAGTGGATCGCAAGAGAACCAGTTTTGAGCCTTCCATGAACCACGCGAGCCGGGGCATCGGTGCCGGTCGCGATCGGCGCGCGCGGTAACAATCGTA
>JAICXU010000382.1 GCA_025934595.1 Polyangiaceae bacterium
ATTTTTCTTCGGGAGTGGAATGGCGGTTGCTCTTCATCCCTGCGATGAAGATCGCCCGCCTCGGTTCGCTCGTCGTCCTGTCGCTCGGAATGCTCGCGGGCTGCTCGGGAGGAGGCAGCTCCGATTTCGGCATCCCGGCTGAGGGCAGCGGCGCGACCGGCAACGGAACCTCGCCCGGACAATTCTCTGGAAGCGGGAGCGGCGATGCCGGCGTCGGCGGAACGGGCGCGGCGTGCGCGACGTCGACGGCGAGCGGCGAGCTTTCGCCGGTCGACCTCGTCTTCATGTTCGACAAATCCGGAAGCATGGGCAACATCCCGAGCGGATCGTCGATGTCGAAGTTCGAGGCCGTCAAAGGAGGCCTTCTCACGTTCGCCGCCGATCCGTCGTCGGCCGGCATGAACGCGCAGCTCACGTTCTTCGGCCAGGGATCCGGCAGCGCGTTCTGCGATTCGTCGACGTACACCTCGAACGTCAAAGTTCCGGTCACCTCGCTTCCCGACACCACCGCGCTCTCCGGCGGATTTTCCGGCGTCTCACCGAACGGAAGCACGCCGACACAAGCCGCGATCGACGGTGCGATCGCACAAGCGCAGGCTCTCGCCACGGCGCATCCCGATCACAAGGTCGCCGTCGTGATGCTGACCGACGGCTTGCCGCAAGGCTGCTCCGACGATGGCGACATCAACCCCGCCGCGAACGATGCGCACGCCGCATTCGTCGGAACGCCGTCGATCCCGACGTACGTCATCGGCGTCGGCGATCTGAAGACGAACCTCGACACGCTCGCTTCGCAAGGCGGCACGACGTCCGCGTACATCTTGACCGACACGAACACGGCGATGACGAACACACAGCTCATCGACGCGCTCACGAGCATCCGCGGCAAGACCGCGTCCTGCGATTTCGCGCTGCCCGCACCTCCGAATGGAGAGACGCTCGACATCAACGCCGTGAACGTCGAATACACGCCGAGCGGCGGCGCGGTGCAAACCCTCACGTACAGCAAGGACTGCGCGTCGGGCGACGGCTGGCATTACGACAACGCGGACGCACCGACGCAAATCCAGCTTTGCCCGAACACGTGCAACGAGGTGAAGAGCCAGGCGACGGGTAAGGTCGACATCGCGTTCGGATGCGCGACGAAGGGAGGCGTTGCGCGATGAAGCTGTGAAACGACGTAGACGCTCGACCTCGACCAAGATCTAGCTTCACGCGCTCGGGGATCGCCGAGCGACATCGACGAAGACCGCGGGCTCCTGGCCTCCTCCCTCATGAGCCTTCCGTTTTCGTCGTTGTCGCTCGCTGGTCCTCGAGCTCCTTCTCCGGCCAGACGCGCTCGAGCGCGGCGACCTCTTCCCGCAGCTCGTCGAGGCGCTGCGACTCGACGTGCAGAGCTTTTCGCTCTCCGTCGAGCTCGGCAGGCGCCTTCGTAGAATCGAATTCGGCGAGCGATTGCGGTGATTTTCTCGCGCGAAAATCTCCGTGCAATTCGCGGACAGCGGCGCCCACCAAAATGCCGATCGGCAGCAGGGCGAGGAGACACCACGGCCAGCCGAGGACCACGACCGCGTAGACACCAGCCGCTGTCACGATCAAAAACCCGAGGCCGCTTTTCGACGTCCTCCGGAGCGTCGGCACGTCCGCCGCGATGTAGCGCTCGACGAGCTGCTGCGTCTTTCGCCGCAAGCTCGCCGCCAATTCGTCCCTATCGAGCTGCCCTTTACGAATGACGGCGGCCACGCCGACGCCGTCGCGGTACGGACCCGACGGCGAGCCATCGTTCATGGCGCGCTCGATCGCGGCAATCGCGATCTGGATGTCGCGCAGGTCGTGTTGATCCCGCGCGAGCCATTGCTGCTCTGCTCGAATGTTTTCTGGAATGTCTCGCCCGACCGGGCCGCCGGGCCCGAGCGCGCGGATGCGTTGCGCCAGCACCGCCTCGTGCGCTCGAATCAGCTGCTCGAGCTCGTCGCGCTTCGTGCGCAGCTCCTCGAGCCGCATTTCGAGCGAAGCGTCGTTGCTCACGACGCGCATCTTCGCTTCAGACACGAAGGAGATCGGGGTGTTGCTTCAAGAGACGCACGAGCCACGCATCCGCGAGCTTTTCCTGCATGGAATTGATCCGCAAGCGCTCCCGTAGATGCGCGAAGTCGACCGAGTCGAGCTCTTGATCTTGATTCGCACACGAGAAGACGACGCTCTTTTTCCCCGTGACGGGGTCGACGTGCTTCTGCAAGCACTGCGCGCAGATCTCTTTCATCATGCATTGCATCGGCGAGTTGATGCTGCCGATCGCGCGGTGCCCGTGCTTCAAGTACGGCGCGAGGACGCCGTGACGGGCTTCTTTGACGGCCGCCATCATGCGATCGCTCCCGATCGCGATGACGCGCCCGACTTCCTTGAGCGAGATTTCGTTCTTGCCGAGGTCGCCCTTCGCGTACGCGACCATCGCTTGCACGATGTTGCCGCGGAATTTTTTGTCTTGCGGCCGCCGCGGCTCGATCTCCGCGCCGGTGTCGGTGCACCAAATCACTTGATCGGTGTAGCTCTCGATGTCTTCTTGCTTGAAGAGGTCCTGGCCGTTCTTGTAGCCCGCGAAATAGAGCACTTTCGAGCCCATCGCTTTGAAAGCACGCGCGATGGAAAAGAGAACGGCATTACCGAGGCCGCCTCCGCACAAAAGAACGGTCTCGCCGCTCTCGATTTCGGTCGGCGTTCCGGTGGGCCCCATCAAGATGACGGGCTCGCCGGGCGAGAGCGCAGCGCAGAGGCGTGAGCTTCCGCCCATCTCGAGCACGATCGTGCCCATGAGACCTTTTTCTTCGTCGACCCACGCGCCGGTGAGCGCGAGGCCTTCCATCGCGAGGCGCGTCGTGTCGACCATGCGCGCGCGCGATTCGAAGTTCTGCAAACGATAGAATTGGCCGGGCTTGAATTTTCGCGCGGCGAGCGGCGCGTGCACGACGACCTCGACGATCGTCGGCGTGAGCCGATTCACTTGCACGATGGTCGCGCGCAATTCGTCTTCGAGCTTCGCGCCGAGCTTCTTCCACGACGCTTCGCGTTCGGGCTGCTTCGCGGGATCGAGCGATTCGATTTCCGGAAAAAGCGCGCGCACGCGCGGATAGCCGTATTTGGCGCTCGCCATCGCTTTGACGACGCTCCCTGCGTAATGCGGATGGTTGTCGCCGTAGAAGCTCACGGCCTTGCCGTCTTTCGAGTAGCTCGTAAAAAAACCTTCCGCGCCACCGGCCGGCGTGAGCTCGATGCCGCTTCCATTTTTCTTCGCCGCGAACGCTTTGAAGAACTGCCCGCGTGCGTCGAGCTCGAACGTGCCGCCGTGCTCGCGCTCGTAGGTGACGTTGGGGCTCGTCCCCGCCGCCACGCAGAGCGTGCGCGCCGGCAGATCGATCGTGGATTTGTCTTTGCGCTCGAATTTCACGCCCCGCACGTGGCCCCGCTCGTCGAGGAGCGCCTCGAGCGGCGACATCTCCTCGATGTAATGCACGCCTTCCTCGAGGCTCTTCGCGACCTCTTCGTGATTCAGACGATACGCGGGCGAGTCCTGCAGCCTTTTGCGATAAACGAGCGAGACGCCGCCCCATGCGTCGAGCAAGTGCTGGATGCGTGGCGCGCGTTTCTCGAGGCTCGCTTTCTCGCGCTCGTCTTCGAGCTCCTTCGCGTGCGCGAGATGACGCTGGAGCATCTCCCACTCTTCGTCGTCGAACATCGCGCGAATTTCCGTCGCGCCTTTTTCGCTCTCGAGCACACGGAAACGCTCGAGCGTCTTTTCGATTTGCACGACGTAGTACGCGAGGAGCTCGGTGGCCGTATCGATCGCGGTGAGGCCGCCGCCGATGACGATGGCGGGGAGCGAGATCTGCAAATTCGCGATCGAGCTTTTTTTGTAGGCTCCCGTGAGCTGCAGGGCCATGAGAAAATCGCTCGCCTTGCGCACGCCGCGCGAGAGATTGTTCTTCATCTCGATGATCGTGGGCTTGCCGGCGCCGGCCGCGAGCGCGACGTGATCGAAGCCGAGATCCCACGCGTCGTCGAGCGTGAGCGTGCCGCCGAAGCGAACGCCTCCGAAAATTTTCAAGAGGGGCTGGCGCGCGAGCGTCACGTAGACGACCGTCAAAAAGATTTTGTCCCAGCGCACCGTGATGCCGTATTCGCTGACGCCGCCGAAGCCGAGCAGGATGCGCTCGTCGAGCTCGGTGTGGAGCTGCCGAAAATCATGAACGGGCGTCGGCGGCACGCCGGGCGCGCCGACGAGCGACACGGGCAAGGGCTCGATCTTCAGGCCATCGACGGCGACGACGCCGAAGCCTTCGCACGAGAGATGATGCGCGAGCGTGTAGCCGGCGGGGCCGAGCCCGACGACGAGCACGTTCTTGCCGTTGTAAGGCTTCGCGTGCGGGCGCTCGATGTTCAGCGGATTCCATCGCGTGAGGAATCCGTAAATCTCCAGACCCCACGGCAGCTCGAGGACTTCCGTGAGAACGCGTGTCTCGATCTCCGGAATGTTCACGGGCTCCTGCTTCTGGAAAATGCAGGCCTTCATGCAGTC
>JAICXU010000081.1 GCA_025934595.1 Polyangiaceae bacterium
CAAAAAGTGCTGGCGAATCGCCGCCGCAAGGGCCGCCGTCGTTTGGCGGTCGCGACCTACAAAAAGTAGCGCGCTAGCCATGCGCGCGTCTTGACTGTCGGGCGCCCTTTTTTCGGAAGGCTCTGACCGTGCGCAGATCGTTGCGTAGACGGGCCGATTTCGTGCGCATCCAGAAGGGCGCACTCAAGACAAGCTCCGCGCATTATCTATTTCTCGTGGGAGCTTCGTCGCTCGGTCCGAACGCCGAGGCGCGGCTCGGCATCGTCGTCACGAAGAAGGTCGGCAACGCCGTCGTGCGCAATCGCGTGAAGCGGACGACGCGCGAGACCTTCCGGAAGATGCCCGATTTCGTGCCAAACGGAGTCGATCTGGTCGTGATCGCGCGCGGAAAGGCCGAGACGCTGTCGCAGGCGGAGGTGCAGACCGAATGGGAGCGCACGAAAACGGCGATCGCGAAGATCGCCGCGAGAGTTGCGCCTTTTGTCGATCGGCACCATGTTGCGCGGCGACCATGAGCGCCTCGAAAGCCCTGACCCGCTTTCTTCTCGCGCTGATCCGCGTCTATCAAATGACGCTGTCGAAGATGATCGGCCCCGTGTGCCGCTTCGAGCCCTCGTGCTCGCGATACGCGGCGGCATGCCTTCGGGCGCATGGCCCGTGGCGCGGAAGCTTGCTTTCCGCGCGTCGGCTGTGTAAGTGCCACCCGTTTCATGCTGGCGGCTTCGACCCGCCGCCCCCCGCGCGACACGCCGCCTGACTGAACGAACCGAGAGCGACTTTCGATGGACCGCAATACGCTCGTTCGCTTCGCCGTCATCGCAGGAGTGATGCTGCTCGCGCTGAAGTTCTGGCCGCAGATCACGGGAAAATCACAGTCGGTGCCGCAGCCGATCGGCGAAGAAAAGTACGTGAATGCGCCGGGCTTCGCGCCCGACACGCTCGATCCCGCGCCGCCGGGCCAGCAAGGCCCCAATCGCCCGGACGAAGGCGAAACATGTACAATACAAGGAAATAGGTTCGTCGCGGAGCTCTCGTCGCGCGGCGCCGGCCTTCGCCACTTCTATCTCACCGATTCGACGTACAAAGGCACCGAGGCGGGCGACATGTCGACGACGCCCGACGTCGAGCGTTGGCGAAGCCTTCGCACGCTCTTTCGCACCGAAGGCGCGGCCGATCAGATCGCATTCGACCGTTTCAATTGGCAGCTGACGCGCCTTCCCGGACGCGAGGGCGAGGGCGGCTGTCAGTTCACGTACAAAGACGCGGACGTCGAGATCGTGAAGACGGTGAAAGCCGACGGCAAGCCGTTCGAGCTCACGGTCGACACGAAAATCACGAACCTCGCCGCCGCACCGAAGACGCACCGCTTCGACATCCAAGAGTTCGCGTACCGGCAAAACAAAGAGATGAAGAGCCACTTCGGCCGCGTCTCGCCGTTTCAAACCGAGCTCTCGTGCGCGAGCGGAAAAGACGTCGAACGCAAGAGCAAAGACGACTCGGATTTCAAGAAGCACGGCTGGTGGAACCTGCCGTCGACCGATCGCTACGCCGCGGTCTCGAATTATTATTTCGCCCAGGCGCTCGTCCCGGTCGATGCGAGCGGCGAGCATCCGACGTGCCGCATCCTCGCCGAAGATTGGTATTCGGAAGGCCAAGCGCGCGACGACGACGACGCCGCGATCGTGTTCCACGCCGAGCTCGCCTACGCGCCGAAGGTGCTCGCGCCGAACGAGAGCGCGACGTACAGCGAGATCGCGTTCTTCGGTCCGAAGGAGCGAAACATCTTGAAGGACGCCGGCGCCGGCAGAGGCCTCGGCGATCTCATCAACCTCGGCTTCTTCTCGCCCGTCGCGAAATACCTCGTGGGATACCTCGTGTTCTTGCAAGAGCACGTGGTCTCGAATTGGGGCCTCGCGATCATCTTGATGACGGTCACGCTCCGTCTCGCGCTCTTTCCCCTCACCTACAAATCGATCTCGAGCTCGCTCGGCATGCGAAAGCTGAAGCCCGAGATCGACGCGCTGAACGCGAAGTACAAAGACGACGCGCAGCAAAAAAATCTCGCGATGATGGAGCTGTGGCGAAAAAACGGCGTCTCGCCTTTCGGCGGATGCGTGCCGCAGCTGATTCAAATGCCGATTTGGTTCGCGATGTACACGACGCTCCAAACGGCGGTCGAGATGTACCACACGAAATTTCTGTGGTTTGCGGACCTCTCCGCGCCCGATAGACTCTTCATTCTGCCCATCGTGCTCGGCGTCTTCATGATCGCGCAGCAAAAGATCATGCCGCAGCAGCCGGGCATGGATCCCACGCAGCAAAAGTTGATGATGTACGTCATGCCGGCCGTGTTCACGGTGATGATGCTGTTTTTGCCCGTCGCGCTCGGAATCTACATGCTCACGAACAGCGTCCTCGGCATCACCCAACAGCTGGTCATCGAGCAGATCTCGCCTTCTGGAAATCGCCACGGCGGAAAAAAAAAGAGTGACAGTGACATGCCCGCGCAGGAAAAGGGCGCTCACGGCCTGAAGCTTGGAAAGGGAAAAGCAAGTGTCTGAGATCGCGGATGGGGTGGGGAAGCCGGGGAACGCAGCGCAAACGAGCGCGCAAACGGGTGAAGGCTCGGATGCGCAAACCGAGAGGTCCCTGCGCTTCGTGCGTTTGCTCCTCGAGAAGATGACGATGAACGCCGAGGTCACGTTGGCGCCCGACGACGGCGAAGGCTCGGAGGACGAGATTCGCCTGGAAATCGAGGGGCCGGACGCAGGTCGCGTGATCGGAAAACGCGGCGCCGTGCTCGAGGCGATTCAATATTTGACGACACGCGTCGCGCACAAACCGGGCGAGCCGCGCCGTCACGTGCAGGTCGATGCCGAGGGTTATCGCGCGCGATACGAAGATCTCCTCGCCGAGCGCGCGCGCCGTTTGGGCGAGCGTGTCGCGGCGGAAGGCAAAGTCATTACGTTCGATCCGATGAGCGCGCGCGATCGCCGCGTCGTGCACATGGCGCTTCGTGACGTGCCCGGCGTTCGCACCGAATCCTCCGGCGAAGGCGGAGACCGCCGCGTGCAGATCATTCCGGAGAAGCTCTCGACCAACCCGGCGTGACCAGGCCCGGTCAAGACGCGCGCAAGCCTGCGCGCTACGCTACCCAGGACGCGCGCAAGCCTGCGCGCTATACGAATCTCGACGGCACGACGCCCGACAAAGGGCTCGGGTCGATCCTGAAGTGGCAAGTCCTCGATCGCTTGGCCGGCAAGCGTCGGCGCGCGCCGGATCGTTTCGATACCCCTCGAAGAGATCCCGACCTCGCGCGGATGCAATCGAGCGCACCGAGCCTCACGTGGGTCGGCCACGCGACGTTCGCGATGCGGCTCGGAAAAAAAATGATCGCGACCGATCCGATCTGGTCGCATCGCATCAACGGTGTCGTGGCGCGCAACGCGAAAGCGGGCATTTCGCTCGAGAAAATGCCCAAAATCGACATCGTCACGATCTCGCATTCGCACTTCGATCACCTCGACGTTCCGACGCTCGAGAGAATCGGAAACGATGCGCTCTACGTCGTGCCGAAAGACGTCGGCGAGATCCTGAAGGACGCGGGGCTCACGAAAATCGTCGAGCTCGGTTGGTGGGACACGCATCGCGAGGACGGCCTCTCGATCACGCTCGTCCCTTCGCAACATTGGTCGATGCGCGTGCCGTGGGACCGCAACAAGCGCCTCTGGGGCGGCTTCGTGTACGAGTCGGACGAGGGCATCGCATATCACGCCGGCGACACCGCGTTCAGCGAGCAAGTCTTCCGCGAGATCCACGACAAGCATCCACGCATCGATTGGGCGATGTTGCCGATCGGCGCTTATGACCCGCCATGGTTCATGCGGCCGCAACACATGGGCCCCGAAGAAGCGGTTCGCGCGTGGGAAATTCTCGAAGCGCAGAATTTGTGCGCGATGCATTGGGGAACGTTCAAGCTCACCGACGAGCCCCTCGACGAGCCACCCGAGCGTCTGCGCGCGGAATGGCGTCAGAAAATGCACGCGGCCGAACGCCTCTGGATTTTCGATCTCGGCGAGACGCGCAGCCTCGAGAAATAGCGCGCAGATCGCATTTGACGACTGGCCGGCACAATTCGCGCGAGTAAGCTTCGCTCATGCTTCGCGCCGCTTTCAAACTCACGTACGTGATGGTCGCGCTCGGCGCGTTCGCGATTCCCGTGTTCGCTCCGGGATGTTCTTCCGACGACAGCACGAGCACGACCGACGCCTCCGCGAGCACGGACAGCTCCGACCCGAACGTTTGCGGCGATCCTTCGCTCGTACACAACGGTGGCTCGTGTTACCCGGTCGCGAACATTCGCTGCTTTCCGCTCTGCGCGACCGGCGGCTGCTGGTGCAGGCCCGGAGGATCCGTTCCCGACGCCGGCGTGTGGCAATGCCAATCGGACGTCTCGTGCTTGCCCGACAGCGCGCCGATCGACGAGCTCGACAGCAGCTTGCCTCCCGACGATGGCGGCGCGGTCGACGCGGCAGATGCCGGTGACGATTCGGGCGACGCAGGCGCAGACGCCGACGCGAGCTAGATGCGACGAAGGTCGACCGGCCCGTCGAGCGGCGGCCGTTGCATCATTCCGAACGCCGACAGTCTCACGGACGCGGGGAAAAACGAGGCGATTTCACGTTCGTTCGGGCACACGGCGGTGACGAGATGCGCGACCGGCGCAAGGAGGTGCGTGATTTCGGTGAGGCTCGGAATTCGGACGACATGAGCGTGACGGCCGCTCGGCGGGATCATGATCGACGTCGATACGCCCACGGCGTAGCTCGCGCCCACCGACACCCTCCCCGCGAACCGCGTGGTCTCGACGTATCGAACGGCGTCGGTTTTTTCGTCTTCGGAAAGCGCGCCGCGCGGGATCAGGTCGTTCGCGCGATCGAGAGCAGCCGCCAAGAGATCGGCGAACGCATTGACGCGGTCCGAGTCGCCGACCACGAACACGATGCGCGGGCTCACGCATCCGCGTTGATCGAACGGAACGATGTCGGACGCGAGCCCGACCGAAGCTCGCGCGAGATCGTCGGCGGGGAGCACGCACGCGACCCCGAATCCGGGTCCATGCTTGCGGATCACGAGCCCGGCTTGCGCCAACTTCTCGACCGCGTCGATCGTGGCGCTGCGACCATAGACGTGCACTTCTCCTGACGAGAGCGTCCGTGGGTAGTCACGATCGGCTGCAAAAATAGCTGGATCCGCGATCGCACGAAGCAACGCGTTCGCAAAATGAGGCTCGCGAGAAGACGTTTGCACGCTCACGGACGGCGACGATGCGGTGGCGTACGCGATCGCCCGAAGAGGCGCCGTGAACACGTTCGCGGACAGAATGACGTGGACATGCGCGGCAGGCACCGCGCGCTGCACGAGGAGGAGGAGCTCTTCGTCGGATGGGTTCGTCTCGAGGTGATCGCGCAGGCCGAGCTCGACTCCCTCGCGTGACAATCCCGTCGATGCCGCGATCGGATCGATCAACGACGGATCGGTCGCGACGATACGTGCGGCATCGACGACGCGACGAACGCGAGCGATGCGATCCTCAACCGTGTCCGTCATCCATCATCTCCTCGATGGTGATCGAGCAGCCTCGCGGCGGCGATCCGGCCGCCCGACCGAGGAGCTCGAAGCCTCCCGCCCTGCGGCGCACGCGATCGGCGGCGAGCACGACGACCGCGCTGTCGACATTCGCGAGATCCACGATACGCGCGATTCCGACTTCGCCTTCGGACACGGGCAGGAGCGTGTCGGGGTCGACGGGAGTCACGCGTGCCCACGGCGGCTCGGCGTAAATTCCATGCGCGGCGCCGTGCAACGCGTGGCCAGCTCCGGTCTCGCCGGCGCTCGTTTGCTCGTAAAATTGGCTCGAAAGCTCCGTCATTCCGTATTCGGCGATGATGTCGGCTTCGGCGATGCAGAACGCGCGCGAGAGATCGCGACGTAGCTTCTTCGAATCCACTTCGCGTGACTTGCCCTTGAAGCCGCCGGTCTGCATGACGCGGCTTTTCGGTGGCAACCGGAATTGCGCTTCACCGAGCGCGTCGAGAAAATGCACCATCGCGAACGACGTGCCGAGCACGAGAAACGGTCCTTCGGCCGCCACGAGCGCGCGTGCGGTGATCTCGTCGAGCGTCTCGAGATCGATCACACCGTCCGAAATGAAGTACGTCGTCTTCGCAGTGAAGTTCGATGTGAGCTCGTGCGCGAACAGATCGATCATGTGCGTCAGCGACGAATCCGGCAGCTCCTTCGGCGATGGTCCGAGGACCACGGCCCTCGAAAACGTGCCGGGGCCGTGCGTCAGCGATCGTCGTCCGAATGCGAGCGCCCCGCGATCGTAGGTGGCCAGTGTGCGGAAGGGATGCTCGCCGCGTGCGCCGATCGTCGTACCGCTCGTGCGAAACGTGGTGGGCGTCTCGCTCTCGGAAAAAGCAGAGACGCGCGCGTGCTTGAATGCGTCGGTGGGCACGGCGGGGATCTCGTCGGCGCGAGCCCATGTCGCGGGATCGAGACCGCGCGCCTTCACGAGTCGCGCGAAGCCGGGTACGAAATCGGCTTGAAATCGCGCTATTTCGCACGCAAGCGCATCGAGGGGCTCGGGCGAGGGCGCGCTCTTTTCGAACGCATCGACGAACGCGCGCGCGCGAGCATGCAGCGCCTCGCTACGCTCTAGCTTTCGCTCCCCGCTCATCCAACGTTTCTAGCACCTCATCGAGGGTCGTTGCGAAGCCTGCGAGCAGCTCTTCCCGGATGTCGAACGGCGGCGTCAACGTGATCGATTCACCTCGCGCGCCTCCGGTGATCACGATGTAGCCGCGCTCGAGCAGCGCGCGTGAAGCGGAAAGCACGCGAGCGCTGGTTCCGAGATCGATCGCGAGCATGAGCCCGCGTTGCCGAACGACGGCGCGATGGGCGCACGCCGCGATCAGCGCATCGCGAAAAGACGCTCCCTTGCGCGCGACGCTGGCGTAGACGCTGCCGTCGTCGAGAGCACGCAGCACCGCGAGCGCAGCTACGCACGAGGGCGGTGACCCGAAATGCGTCGCGGTGTGGATCGTCGTTCCTCGATGCGCGCCCCACGCCGCCATCATGTGCGCGCGTCCGATCATCGCGGAGATCGGGCGTCCCGCGCCGAGCCCTTTTCCGAGACACAGAATGTCGGGCAGGACACCCTCCGCGACCGCGCGCGAGAACGCGCCGCTGCGTCCGCAGCCGGTGAAGACCTCGTCGACCACGAGCATCCATCCTGCGTCGTCGCAAATCGACCGCAGATCGCGCAAGAAATCGCGCGCGACCTCGACGACGCCGCCGCGGCCGAGGACCGGCTCGATCAAAACCGCGCCGACGGCTTTCCCTCCTTCGCTTTTGGCGAGCGCGCGAAGACGTGCGAGCACATCGCGTGCGATGTCGGGCGTCGCGGGATACGGCTCGAACGTGACCCAGTCGCCGATTTGATCGCGAAATGGCGCGCGAAAATTCGAGGAGAGACCGCACGCCGCGAGCGGCCCGTAGGAGAGGCCGTGGTAGCTGCCCTCGAACGCGACGACGCGCGATTTTCCCGAGAGCGCGACCGTCTTCAGTGCGGCAGTGAGAGCGTCCGCGCCGGAAAGCCCGAGCATCACGCGCGCGCCCGGCTCGGGAAAGAGCGACGCGAGCTTCTCGCAAAGCTCCACCTTCACTTCGGATGCGTAGACGTCGCCGAGCGCGAGGCCGAGCTTCGCTTCTTGCTCGGTCGCGATTTTTTCGATCGCTCGCGGCGCGTGTCCGAAGATCAGCGCGCCGAAGCCGGCCACGAGATCGACGTAGCGATTGCCGTCGACGTCCCACACGTTCGCGCTTTCGCCGCGCTCGTACACGACCGGCGATTGCGGCGCGCCGCTCGTTTCTTCGCGCGCATCGCGACGAGCGTCGAACGCAGGACACTCCGCAGCCGATAGCCGTGTGGAAAGATCGCGCGACCTCGGCCCCGGAGGCGCGACGATGATTTTCGGCGGCAAGCTCACGACGGCCTCGTCTCGGAAAACGCGTCGCGCTTCTACGAAACGACTTTGTTTCGGCCGCCGCGCTTCGCTTCGTAGAGCTTCACGTCTGCGTCTTTGATGAGATCGGTGCCGGTTTTTTCGCCTTCGCCGAGCTGCGCGACGCCGATCGAGATCGTGACGTGAATGTCCTCGTTCTGGAAAACGAACTTCGACTGCTCCACTTTTTCGCGCAGGCCTTCGGCGAGCTGGTGTCCGCCCTGGAGGCTCGTCTCCGGCAAAATGATGGCGAATTCTTCGCCGCCGTACCGCGCGAACACCTCGTCGCGGCGAATGCGACCTTGCACGATGCGCGCGAGCTCTTTCAAGACGTGATCGCCGGCGAGATGGCCGTGAAAGTCGTTGATCTTCTTGAAGTGGTCGATGTCGAACATCATGAAGCTGAGCTCGCGCTGGTGACGCCGCGCGCGGATGACTTCTTTTTCGAGGGCCTCGAGCAGGTAGCGCTTCACGTGCGCCTGCGTGAGACCGTCGATGATCGTCATACGATAAATTTCTTCGTGGTATTGCGCTTCGACGTCCTGACCGGAGAGATACTTGAAGATCGTCGGGCCGACCTTCACGCGATCGCCGTTCGTGAGCCCGAACTCGCGCGAGATCTGATCGTCGTTCACGTAGGTGCCGTTCGTCGAGCCGTCGTCGACCGCGAACCACGTTTGGTTGCGCTGCTCGAAATGGGCGTGGCGGCGGGACACCGAATCGCCTTCGAGCACGATGTTGTTCTCCGCTCCGCGACCGACGCGCAGCGGAGACGTGTCGAGCATGAAACGCTTTCCGAGAAGCGAAGGCTCCTTCGTGTAGATGACCACGAGACAATCGTTGCCCTTCGGACGTGACTCGTCCGCGAGTGGCTTTTGAACGATGGTCGTTACGCGTGTTTTTTCTTCCGAATCG
>JAICXU010001090.1 GCA_025934595.1 Polyangiaceae bacterium
ACGTCTCGAAGAGCTCATGACCGCCGGATAGGTTCGACCGGCACTCGCCGGTGTCCGGATCGTACGCGCCGTCGTCGAACCGGCCGGCGCGCGTCGTTCCTTGATCGCCCGGTGCTTTGCACTCGCCCGCGGCGTCGATCTCGCCGATGCAACGCACGCATCGCAAAAATCCATTCTGGAAGTTCACGAGGCCGCGACCCGAAAAACGCGTGCCGCCGAGCGCAGGATTCGGCGACCACCGCGGCACGTCGGGACCGTCGACGACGTCCGCGCCGAACACGCCGAGCGGCCTGCCGGCAAAATCGCGGTTCGCGTCCGACGTATTCACGCGCGTGAAAATTTTGTCGTGCAGGTCGTCCTTCGCGCTCTCGACCTTGCCGACCTCGTAGACGGTGGCTCCGCGCGCGTCGGTGACCTCGAGCTCGACCCAAATCTCGCGCTCTTGGCTGAAGCCGGCGGGCACGCGATGTCCCGCGCCGGTGTTTTCGATCGTGATCGGAATCTCGATTCGGCCTCCCGCGCGCGTAGGCTCGCCGAGCGAAAATCGAAACGCGGCCTTGAGGAGCATGCGTTGGCGAGCGCGCAGCCCGACGGGCAATCCCGAGGCGTCGACGCCAGGATCGTCGATGCGCGCGTCGTCGAATGCGCGCGACAGAGGAAAATCTACACTCGTGAAATAGTGTGAAAAAATAGGCGTTTTCGCGTCGCTCGCGAGCTCACCTGCCGAATGCGAAACGAAATGCGTGTTCGGCGGACAGTCGCTTTGCGACCCGCCAGACTTGTCGGCGCCTGGCTCGCACGTGCCCGGAAAGAGCGACATGTGACAACCCTGGCACGTCGCGGCTTTGCGGCCCGCGCGCTCTTCGCCGTCCGCCCACGCCTTCCATTCCGAGTAGGCGTTGCGGAGTCGCTTGAAATGCTCGCCGCGATCTTTGCCGATGACGTCGGTGCCGAAGAGGCGCACGTCGTGGCACGCGCCGCAGAACTCACTCGTCGCTCGGTAGTCGCGCGCGGCGTCGGTCGAAGGCTCGTGGACGATGGGATCGCCGGGTGACGTATGCAAAGGGCGCGCGCCACGGAAAAAAGCGCGCGCGTCTTCGAGGTACCCGCTGTTCGCGATGCCCGTCTGTCCGCCGAATTCTTCCGGCCGAAATGAAAACTCCTGACCGCTGAGAAAGGAGCGCCACACGCTGTTGCCTTCGTATTGCCGGCGCGCGATCGCGCGCGCATGGGAGTCGACCCCGCGCACCGTCGTGTGGCAGGTAATGCACGAAACGCCTTCTTTTCCGCGGTTCGAGAGGAGATCGAGGGCGGGTCGACGCGCGCTCGCGTTGCCGAGAGCGCTCCACGCCGTGACCGTGTTCTCGTCGCGCGATTCACCCGATGCGTCGAGATTCGATCCCGGAGAATGACAGTTGATGCACCAGCCCTCGCCGCCCGCGCCCGTGAGCTCGCCGCGAGTGCGGTCGTCGAAGCATGCGTCCGCGCCCGCGCTTCGAAGCACGCCGGCGCCGTTCGGGCAGGAGTTGCTACGCGCGAACTGCTCTTCGACGAGGCTCTCGAGCGCGCCGTACAGCGGGCTTCGCGCGGAAAACGACATCGCCGATCGACTCCATTCTGCGACCTCGCGCGCGTGACACGACCCGCACGCGGCGA
>JAICXU010001003.1 GCA_025934595.1 Polyangiaceae bacterium
ACGGCATGAAGGGCTACGGCTTGTCGGTGTTCAAAGGCACCGAGCCCGAGAAATTCGACGTCGAGGTGATCGGCGTCCTCCACAACTTTCGTCCCGGCCAAGATTTGATCTTGGTGAAGACGATGCACCCGCGCCTCGCGATCACGAAGAACGTGAAAGGCATGAGCGGCAGCCCGATCTATCTCGACGGCCGGCTCGCAGGCGCATACGCGTACTCGCTCTCGTCGTTCATGACGGAGGCCGTCGCGGGCATCACGCCGATCAAGACGATGCTCACGGAACTGCATCGTCCGATTCCGCCGGGATTCTGGCCGCTACAACATCAAGCGCCGCTGCCCGCCACGCGCGCGCAAACGCCGCAAAAACATGCCGATCTCGATTTCGGGCCCACACGCTTCGACGGCGCGCCGGGCCACTACGATCTCTTCGAGCACGCGAGAGAAATCGGCGCGCGATTCGGAGCCTACGCTGGCAGAGGAGGCGATCCGAACGGCATCGTCCCCGCCGAGACGCCGCTGCTCATGGCGGGCATGTCTCCGCACGCCGCCGAATTCGCAAAAAAGATTTTCGAGCCGCTCGGTCTCGAGCCGCTCGCGGCGGGCGGCGGACAATCGCCTGCGCAGCCGGGAGATCCGCAACACTTCGTCGACGGCGGATCGCTCGGCGTGCAGCTCGCGCGCGGCGACGTCTCGTTCATGGGTCTCGGCACCGTCACGCACGTCGAAGGAAATAAATTGTGCGGCTTCGGTCATCCGATGATGGAAGCCGGCGACACTGCGCTGCCCTCGACGCTCGCGCGCGTGCTCTGGATTTACGCGAGCGATCAACATTCGTTCAAGGTCGGCGAAGCGACGAAGCCGCTCGGCGCGCTCGTGCAAGACAGGCAGAGCGCGGTCGTCGTCGACGAAAACGCGATCGCGCCGGTATTTCCCGTGCACATCGACGTCGTCGGCGTGGACAGCGCTCCGCAGAAATCGTGGAACATGGTCGTCGCGGACGAACGCTTCATGACGCCGGGCCTCGTCGCGTCGATGCTCGGGTCGGTCATCGAAGCGACGGTGCAAGAGCGGCGCGACATCACGTGGCAGCTGCATTCGAAGGTGTCGATCCAAAATCACGGCACGCTCGAGTTCGACGATTTCGGCGTGGCGGACGGCGGCATGCCCGACGGCGGCGAATGGGGCCAATCGCGATCGGTGCGCGCCATCGGCGACGTGCTGAACAACCCGTGGGAGAACACGCGCATCGACAAATACGAAGCGACGCTATCTGTGCATTATACACGTGATTTGTGGCGCATTCGCGGTGTGGAGACGAGCGAGCCGGAGGTCGAGGCCGGCGACAAAGCGCGCGTCATCGTGCATCTCGAGCCGTTCGCAGGTCCGTCCGTCACGCGCACGCTCGAGGTCACGATCCCGAAAGAGCTCGCGGGCAAAGACGTCGAGCTCGAAATTTTGCCCGGCTACGACGTGGCGCCCGAGCAAGCGACGCCCGAAAATCTCGCGGAGCTCCTCGCGAACGAGCCGAAACAAAGCCTTCCGCCGCGATCGCTCGTCGTGCAGTTCAAGCTGCCGTCACAAGGCGTGGCGTTCGGAGGCCACGTCGCCGACGAGCTTCCTGATTTCGCGCTCTCGGCGTTGAGACCGTCGAGCGCGACCGTCGCTCCCGAGCCGTTCACGAGCTACTCCCGAACCACGATCCCGATGGATCGGTACATCGAAGGTCGCGACAAGGTGAAGATCAAAGTGCGAGCGACGCCGAAATGAGAATCATGCATTCTACATGTTATTCTGGACGCGCGACGAGCCTGCGCGCGATTGGCGCTTTTTCCCTGATGATCGGGGCACTTTTTGCGGCGCGCGATGCCGCGGCGGGGGGGACGCGCA
>JAICXU010000074.1 GCA_025934595.1 Polyangiaceae bacterium
CGCGCGCGAGGCGGCGAAGCTCGTGGAAAAGGGCCGTTTGACGCGACAGGGCGACCGCATTGCGATCCCCAAAGCCGCTTGGATTTACGCGAACGACACTGCCGCGCGACTTTTTTAGCGCTAGAGTTCGCGCGCCATGAAGACGCGCGCTCTCGGTTCGTTCGCCTCGATCGCTCTCCTCGCCGCGTGCAGCTCCACGCACGGCTCCGATTTCGCGGGCAACCAGGGAAATGGAGATAGCGGAGTCGGCGACGGCGGATCCCAAGGCTCGTTTCCGCAAAATGATTCCGGCACCGCGCCGAACAGCAGCGACGGCCCCGGCGAGGTCTTCGGCCACAGCGCCGACACGCTCTACAAGCTCGAGCCCCTCTCGATGACGGTCACCACCGTCGGCAAATTCAGCTGCGTCGACATTCCGTGCAACCTGGGCGAAGGCATGTGGGACATCGCTCTCGACAAAGACGGCAACATGTACGGATCGGTCGCCATCGCGAATGGAGCCTGCGACGGATCGATGGCAGGCGCGATCGTGAAGATCGACAAGACCAACGCGAGCTGCACGATCGTGGGCACATCGTCCTCCGCATTTCCGAACTCGCTCAGCTTCGTGCCCGCCGGAACGATCGATCCATCGAAGGAAGTACTTGTAGGATACAACCAAGATGCCTACCTCCGGATCGATCCGACGTCGGGCACCACCACGACCATCGGCGGCTTGAATCCGAACTCGACGGGCCAAACTTGGTACTCGTCCGGCGACATCGTCTCGATCATCGGCGGAAAGACGTATTTGACGGCGAGCACAACGAGCGACGGCACCGGTGGCGACGACTCCATTCTCGAGGTCGATCCCGTGCACGGCACGGCGCTCGCGGTCGTCGGCACGGTCGGCTCGATCGGCGCGCAGCACGTATGGGGCCTCGGATTTTGGGCCGGTACCGCCTACGGATTCGACGACAGCGGACAGCTCCTCACGATCGATCTGACGACGGGCGTCGGCACGCCCGTACCTCTCAGCGGAAGCTTGAGCGGCCTCTCCTTTTATGGAGCGGGAAACACGACGGCCGCGCCGGTGAACAAACCACGCTGACCATGCGGTGATATTCTCCTCTTCGGCGCGATGTCCGAACACTGGGATTACCGCCCCGGCACGCTGATTCCGGGAACGAAATACCAAATCGTCGCGAAGCTCGGCGCGGGCGGGATGGGCACCGTGTACGAGGTCGAGGACGTGAGCGTCGAAAAACGCTTCGTCTTGAAGACCATCCACGTGAAGTACGCGGGCCACAACGTCGCCGTGGAGCGATTCGTGCGCGAAGCGAAGGCGCTCGGAAAGCTCGAGCACAAGAACATCGTGCAAGTGATCACGGCGGGCGTCACGGGAGACGCGCTCGAGCTCCGATACTTCGTGATGGAAAAACTGAACGGACACTCGCTCCGCACCGTTCTCCATTCGAAAGGTGCCCTCGCGCTCGAGGCCGCGTGTCACTTCATGATCGAGCTCCTCTCCGCGCTCAATTGCGCGCACGACGCGGGCATCATCCATCGTGACATCAAGCCCGAAAATATTTTCGTCTCGAAAGACTCGATGGGGACGACGACGCTGAAGCTCCTCGACTTCGGGATCATGTCGAGCACGGGCACGCGCACGTCCGATCGCAAAGGCTTCATGGGGACCGCGCGCTATGCGGCGCCCGAAATGCAGATGCCGGGTTACGAAGCGACGCCGCTCGCGGACATCTACTCCGCGTCGCTCGTGTTCTACGAAATGGTGTGCGGGTCGGGACCGTACGACGAGCTCGAAGAGGTTCCGGATTTGCTCGAGGCCCATCGCCTGAGGCCGCCGCCGAAGCCGTCGCTCTTTCGCACGGGGATCCCCGAGTCGCTGCAAGGCTTGATTTTACGGGGTTTGGCGAAAGATCCGAACGAGAGGCCCGTCGATGCATTTTCGTACGCCGAGGAAGTGAACGCCGTGCTCCGCGAGCTGCGCGGGGGACGTCCGAGCTCGACGCAGCAGGTTGCGGCGGCGCCCTCGGGGGCGACGCTCGAGAAGATCATCCAGAGCGCGCGCACACGCGAGGGCGCGATCACACCGGCGCCGCAAGCCGTGATGCCGGCGTCCGAGCGATATGGCTTGCCGCCGCAGCTCTCGCCGACGGCGATCGACGAGCAAGCGGCGAAGCTCTTCGCGAGCGCATCGGGTCCGACGTCACGACCGCGTCCGATGAAAGAAGCGGAGACGATGGGAGCCACGCACTCCACGGCGCCCGATCTCCACGCGACGAAATCGCGAGCCTGGATGTGGGCCCTCGGTGCAGCCCTCGTTCTTCTCGGCCTCCTGGCGATCGTGTCGCTGAAGAATGCGTGGTCGCCGAAATCGACGACATCCGCAGCAGCGCCAAACGAAACGCCAACGCCGATCTCGACCTCGACCTCGACCTCGACCTCGACCCCGACCTCGACCTCGACCTCGACCTCGACCTCGACCTCGACCCCGACCTCGACCTCGACCTCGACCTCGACCCCGACCTCGACCTCGACCTCGGCTCCGACCCATCGACATCACGGTCATCCACCGCCGCCCGTCGCGACGAACGCTCTTCCTGGTTCCGGCCTATAACGCGGCGATTTCAGACATGCGCGATCAGTCCGCGCAGGCGAAGTTGGCAAATTCCCAGCGATTCGATGCATCGCATTGGATCATGGTGCCGTCGGGGATCGTGCACGATCCGTAATCGCACGTCTGTCCGACTTGCGAGCAGCTCGAGCCCACGCGCGGTCGCTCGGCCGGACATCCCGGCGCTGGAGATTCACAACGCCACAACTTCGGAAGCAGTCCTCCGTCGGGATTGATCTCCACGGGTCCGCTCACTTGATCCGAGCACGCGCAGCGACCGTCGGGATACTCACAGATCTTTTCCGTGTCGCCGCACGCTTGTCCCTCGGGCACGTCGCTCTTCGATGCCGGGCAGTCGTTGCTGGGCGCAGGGCAAAAGGGTCCGGGCGTCGGCGCCGGCGTCTTCCACTCGCCGCTATCGCAATCGATGATCGGATTGTTGCAGCGCCCGTTGCTCGTTCCATATTCGCACTCGAGGCCGGTCGGTGAGCACGCGCCGCCGGGCGACGGCATCGACGATGGACAGCCGCTGCCCGATCCACCACCACCACCACCACCACCTCCTCCTCCTCCGCCGTCAGCTCCATTCGTACCCCCGCTGAAAACGGTGCCGCCACAGGCAGGGGCGAGAAGAAGCGGCAGGGCGGCGGCGAAAACGAGGAGAGCGGCTTTCATGACCCTCTACAAAGCAAACGAGGGTCCAGGGAAATTCCTCATTTTTGCGGCAAATTGCACCGATTTCGATGTGCCACGCCACGCGATCGCGACACGGGCGCCACGGGCAAAAGCGGTATCGGAGGGCGGGCGACAATGCTAAATCGGGGGCGCATGATCGCTCGCCGCCTCGCGCTTCTCGCCACGCTCCTCGTCCCCATTTCTGCGCTCGCTCAAAAGTCCCCGAGCCCGTCGGTGAAGCAAACCGCGAAGCCGAAAGCGAGCGCCGCGTCCGCGCCTTCCAAGACGCCGGCCAAGTCGCCGATCACGAAACCAGCGGCGACCGCAAACGCCGCGACCAGCGTGGCCCCGCCGGTGAAGCTCGAAGTGAAGCTCGAGGTGCGCAAGAAGACGCTCGCGAACGGCCTCCGCGTGATCATGGCGCCCGACTCGACATCACCGACCGTCGCCGTCGACGTGGTCTACGACGTGGGGAGCCGCGTGGAAGAGCGCGGACATTCCGGCTTCGCGCACCTCTTCGAGCACATGATGTTCCAAGGCTCGGGAAATGTGCCGAAAGGCGATCACTTCAAGCTCGTCACGTCGCACGGCGGAACGCTGAACGGAACGACGAACCAAGATCGCACGAACTACTTCGAGATGCTGCCGCGGAGCGAATTGCCTCTCGCGCTGTGGCTCGAAGCCGATCGCATGAAGTCGCTCGACGTGTCGCAGGCGAACTTCGAAAACCAGCGGTCGGTCGTGAAAGAAGAGTACCGGATGCGCGTCGAGAATGCGGCGTACGTGCCCGCGGAGATTCGTCTGCAGGAGCTCGTCTATCAGGGCTACTACCCGTACGAGCACTCGACGATCGGATCGATGCGCGACCTCGACGCCGCCCAGCTCGATTGGGTGCGCGCGTTCCACGATGAATATTACGCGCCAAATAACGCTGTTTTGTCGATCGCGGGCGATTTCGATCCGGACGAAGCGATGGGGTACGTCGAGAAATTTTTCGGCCCCGCGAAGGCCGTGCAGACTCCGAAGTTCGACAAGACGGAGGCCGTTCCGCCGCAAACCGCGCCACGCGAAGAGGTCGTCGAAGACGCACACGCGAAGCTGCCGGCGTATTTCGACGGCTGGCAGATTCCGCAGACGCGCACGCCCGAGCATTACGCGCTCGAGCTCGCCGGAATGATCCTCACCGACGGCGAGAGCTCGCGTCTCTATCGCTCGCTCGTGCGGGAGCGCGCCGTGTGCGTATCCGTCCAAGCCGGCACGAACGATTTCCGCGGACCCGATTGGTTCGAGCTCGAAGCGAAGCTCGCGACCGGCGCGAAGATCCCCGACGTCGAGAAGCTCGTCGACGCGCAGATCGCCGCGCTCGGCGCAAAGGGACCGACCGAAGCAGAGCTCGCGAAAGCAAAGACGCGATTCATGTCGCACTTCGTGATGGGGCTGCAATCGAACTTCGCGCGCGCGCAGAAGCTCGCCGAGTTCGAGGTCTATTGGGGCGACGCGAATCTCTTGAACGACGAAGCGTCGCAATACATGGTCGTCACCGCCGACGACGTGAAGAAAGCGGTCGCGAAATATCTGACGAAAGACAAACGCTCGCGCGTCGAGGTGAAGCCTGCGCAAGACGCATCCGCCGCCGCGCCGGCCACGCCGAACAAAGCGACGCCGCAAAAAGCAGCAGCGAGCGCGGTGGCTCCGGCGAAAACGCCACCCACGACGCCGCCTCCGAAGTCACCCGTCGTGCAAGGGCCGGTGAAGAAATGAAATCGCTCAAACTAGCTTGTTTTTCCCTTGTTTCGGTTGTCGCTTCACTGCTCGCCGCTTGCGGAGGATCGCCGCCTCACGCGGCGGGTCCCCAGCACGCCGACATTCCCATCGGTGACACCTCACCGCCGAAGCCGCTCGCGCCCGGAAAAGAATCTCCGCCGGGACCGCTCGCTTCGAAGGACTCGCCATTCCCCGCGATCGCGCGCACGAAGGTCGCGAATGGAATGGAGATCGCGACCGTGACGTCGCACGCGCTGCCGATCGTGCAAGTGCGTCTCGTGTTCCACGCCGGCATGGGGTACGCGCCGAACATACCGGGCCTCGCGGAGACGACCGCGGAGATGCTGAAGGACGGCGGCACGAAGACGATGACGAGCGCGACGTTGCTCGACAAGGTCGAATCGCTCGGCGCAGATCTCAGCATCGACACCGACACCGACGCGACGACGATCGGGCTCGGCGTGACGAAGGACAAGCTCGCCGAAGCGCTCACCCTTCTCGTCGACGTGGCTACGGCACCACGATTCGACGAGACCGAATTCAGAAAGTTGAAGAAGCGCGAGATCGACGAAGCCGAAGATCGCGCGCGCTCGAACGGCGGATGGACCGTCATGCATGCGCTCATGCGCGAGCTCTATGCGCCGACGAGCCCCTACGCGTCCTACGGAGCCACGCCGGCGGAGCTCACGAAGCTCACGAGCGCGGGCGTCCGCGATTTCTACAAAAAATTCTTCGTGCCGAAAAACGCCACCCTCATTCTCGCCGGCGACATCGACGCATCCGCCGCCGACATGGCGAGCTCGAAGTTCTCGAAATGGACCGGGGGCGATCCTCCGAAGGTCGAATTTCCCGCCGCGATCGCGCCGAAGGGCACGCGCGTGCTTCTCGTCAATCGCGCGAAATCCGCGCAGAGCGACATCTCGGTGGGGACGCTCGCGCCCGAGCGATCGACGCCGAATTGGCCGGTGATTCGCGTCGCGAACCAAATCTTGGGCGGCGGCGTCGCGGGTCGTTTGTTCCTCGACGTGCGCGAGCAGCGATCGCTCGCATATTCCACGGGCTCGCGCATCACCGAGCTCGCGCACGGACAGCAACCCTTCATCGCGTACGCGGGAACGCAAACGCCGAAGACGGGGCTCGCGGTGCAGGGAATTTTGGACAACCTCTCGAAGATCCAAACGGGGGTCACGGACTCCGAGACCGCCACCGCCACGCGTTACTTGAGCGACATCTTCGCGGTGCGCATGGAGACCCTCGGCGCGATCGCGAACATGGTGGCGACGCAGACCGAGCTCGGATTGCCCGACGGCTACTGGGATCAATATCGCGCGGCCGTGAAGCAAGTGACGACGGCGCAAGCGAGCGAGGAAGCGAAGACCCTGACGTCCGCACCGGGGTGGCTCATCGTCGTTTCCGGTGACGCCGACGTGATCGGCACGCCGCGGAGTCATTTCGGCGACGTCACCGTGCTCGATCCCGAGCACGAGTTCAAAACGCTGCGGACGATCCCCGCGAACCCGCAAGCGGCGCTCGAAATCGCGAAGTAGGGGCCGAAAGTTCGCTAAAGTACGTCGCGTGAACGATCGCTTCTTACGCGCGTGCCGGCGCGAGCCCGTCGACGCCACGCCGGTGTGGTTCATGCGGCAAGCCGGTCGCTACATGCCGGAGTATCGCGCGCTTCGTCAGAAGCACACGCTCCTCGAGCTCTGCAAAACGCCGGAGCTCGCGTGCGAGGTCACGCTGCAACCTTTGAAGCTCGGCGTCGACGCGGCGATCTTGTTCGCAGATATTTTGTTGCCGCTCGAGCCGATGGGCGCGCCGTTCGAGTTCGCGAAAGGCGAAGGCCCGGTCTTCCACACGCCCGTCGACACGCGGGCAAAGGTCGACGCGCTCCGAATCATCGACCCCGGTGAGCTTCAATACGTGCTCGATGCGATCAAGACCATCAAGCGCGAAATCAGCGGAAAATTGCCGCTGATTGGCTTCGCCGGCGCGCCGTTCACGCTCGCGAGCTATCTCATCGAAGGCGGCAAGTCGGCGCACTACGCGAAGATGAAGAAGATGATGTACGGCGAAACCTCCACGTGGCACGCGCTCATGGAGAAGCTCGCCGAGGTGGTGCGGCGTTATCTTCGCGCGCAGATCGACGCGGGTGCCGATTGCATCCAGCTGTTCGACTCGTGGGTGGGGCAGCTCTCCGCCGACGACTATCGCACGTACGTGCAACGGCACGTCGCGCACATCTTGAAGGACGTGTCCGCGGCCGGCGTTCCCGTCATCCATTTCGGGACCGGCACGTATCACTTGCTCGAAGCGCAGCGCGAAGCCGGCGGCGATGTCATCGGGCTCGACTGGCGCACGCCGCTCGACGAGGGCTGGAAACGCGTGGGCTACGATCACGGCGTGCAGGGAAATCTCGATCCCACGCTCCTCTTCGCGCCGCCCGCCGTCGCGCAAAAACAAGCGCAAATCATCTTGGATTTGGCGGCGAAGCGAAACGGTCACATCTTCAACTTGGGTCACGGCATCTTGCCGGAGACGCCGGTCGATCACGTGAAGAGCATGATCGACTTCGTACACGAGCGAACCCAACGCTAGACGCGCCCGAGTTCGCGCGCTCAACGGGAAACGTAACCAGTGACGAAGGCAGTCGTTCTCACCGCGCATGGCACCGTCGAAAATCTCGACGACCTTCCCGCGTTCATCTCGAAGATTCGGCACGGCGATCCCGCGCCCGCGTCGGTCGTCGAGGAGGTGCGGCGCCGGTACGAAGCGATCGGCGGTAAGTCTCCCCTTCTCGACATCACACGCGCGCTCGCGGCGAAAGTCGAAGCCCGCTTGGGCGTGCCGACGAAAATCGCGATGCGCCTTTGGCATCCACTTCCCGGCGACGTGCTGCGCGATCTCGCGAATGCCGGCGTCGACCGCATCGCCATCGTCCCGCTCGCGCAGTTTTCGGCGAAGGTGTATCTCGACGCGATCAGGAGCGCCGCGAGCGACCTTCCGGGCGGCGCCGCCATCGAGCTCGAAGGCGCCGCAAATTGGGGCACCGACCCAGGTCTCGTAGCCGCGCAAGCGAAACGCGTGCAGAATGCAATGCATGCGCTGCCCGCGGAAACCCGAAAAAACAGCCAGATCCTCTTCTCCGCGCACAGCTTACCGAAGATCGTCGTCGACCGCGGCGACCCCTACGAACGCGACTTCCGCGCCAGCGCGTCAGCCGTCGCAGCTGCGGCCGGGCTCGCGAGCTCGCAGCATCTCGTGTGCTTCCAAAGCCAAGGCATGACGGGCCCGTCCGAGACGCAGGTCGCATGGCTCGGGCCCGCGCTGGTAACGGCGCTGCATCAAGCGAGGATGCGCGGCGCTGCCCACGTCGTTTTTGCGCCCATCGGATTTCTCGCCGATCACGTCGAGATTCTGTACGACCTCGACATCGAGGCGGCCGAGCTCGCGCGAGAGCTCGGCATGACGTCGTCGCGCGTCGAGTCGCTCAATGCCTCCGACGACTTCGCGGATGTCGTCGCTTCGCTCGCCCGTCCGCTTCTCGCATGAGCACCAACGCGAAGCGCGTCGTCATCGTCGGCGGCGGCATCAGCGGCCTCGCCTGCGCACGCGCCATCGCGGAGACGCGGAGCGAAGATCGGCGCGTCGAAGTGTTGCTGCTCGAATCCTCGTCGCGGTTCGGCGGCAACATCGCCACCGAGCGTGAAGGCGATTTCCTTCTCGACCGCGGACCCGATTCCTGGGTGAGCAACAAGCCCGAGGCAGCCGACCTCGCGCGCGCGCTCGGCCTCGGCGATTCGTTCATTTCGACCATCGCGGAAAATCGCCGCGTCTACATCGCGCACGGAGGCGTGCTGCACGCCATGCCCGAAGGCCTCGTGCTCGGGATCCCCACGCGCATCCTGCCGATCGCCAAAACCCCTTTATTTTCCCTGCAAGCGAAGGCGCGCATGGCGCTCGAGCCGTTCGTTCCCGTGCGGCATTTCGAAGGCGACGACGACGAATCGATCGGCGCGTTCGTCGAGCGCAGGCTGGGTCGCGAGGTCTCCGAGCGGCTCGTCGGACCTCTCCTCGGCGGAATCTTCGCGGGCGATGCCGGTGCGATATCGGTTCGCGCTGCATTCCCGCAGCTCGTCGAGGCCGAAAAAAAATAC
>JAICXU010000391.1 GCA_025934595.1 Polyangiaceae bacterium
ATGCAGCGATGAACGGCGCGGCCGGGCCCGCGTTTTTCAACCAGCTGTCCGGATCACGCTTATTTTTCCCTACGATCGCGCTCACCCTCGCTTCGCTCGCCACCGTCTCGCGGTACCAGCGCGCGGCGATGCTCGAGATCCTCGGGCTCGATTACATTCGCACCGCGCGCGCGAAAGGGGTCTCGCTCTTCTCGCTTCTCGTCGTGCACGGTCTCCGCAATGCCGTCGTGCCCACCGTGACGCTCGCGGGCCTCGAGCTGCCGGCGCTCCTCGGTAGCGCATTCATCGTCGAAGAAATTTTCGGGCTGCCCGGCCTCGGCTACGAGTCGCTCCGCGCCGTCGAAGCGCACGACACGGCGTGGCTCATCGCGATGATCCTCTTCGCGGCGGTGGTCGTCACGCTCGGTGTGCTCGCGAGCGACGTCGCTCACGGCATCCTCGACCCGCGCGTGCGAAAGCTCGTGCTCGAGCGACGCGGGAGGGCGACATGGTAGAAGCCGCCGCCACGAGCGAGCCGATCGTTTCGCGTCCACGGGCGACCGTCACTTCCGCGTTCACCCGTCTGCAGCACGAGCGCGTGCCGTTCACGGCGCTGGTCGTTTTGTCGTGTTTCGTGCTGCTCGCGGTGTTCGCCGAGCTCTGCGCGGGCGGGCTTCCGATTGCATGTAAATTACATGGATCTGTCTACTTGCTGCCGAGCATCACGCATCCTCAGAAGCTGGCGGGTTACGATTGCCAGCGCGTCGAAGCGGAGCTCGACGAAGGCGATTGGGCCATCTATCCGCTCGTGCGATTCGGCCCCACGCAAACGGGCGCGGGCGGCGTCATTCATGTGCTCGCCGCACCAGGCAGCGCGGGCCATCCGCTCGGCACCGACGATCGCGGACGCGACGTCTTCGCGCGCACGCTCTACGGCATTCGCACCTCGCTCACGGTCTCTCTCGTCGCCGTGCTCGGCTTCGTGGGGCTCGGATCGATCTTGGGCGCGCTCGCGGGATTTTACGGACGCGCGATCGACGCGCTCGTCTCGCGCGCGGTCGAGGCGATCAGCGCGTTTCCGACGCTCCTCCTCGTGCTCGTCGTGCAAGCTCTCCTTCCGAAGCCGACGCTCGCCACGATGCTCTTCGCGATCGCGCTTTCGCGTTGGCCAGAGGTCACGCGTCTCGTCCGCGCGGAGGTCTTGTCGGTCACGGCGCACGACTACGTAACGGCCGCGCGTGCGCTCGGGGCTTCGCCGTGGCGCGTTCTCCGGAAGCACGTCTTGCCGAATACGAAGGGGGCGATGGTCGTCGCGACCACGTTCGGCGTCGCGCAAGTCGCCCTCATCGAGGCGTCCCTCTCCTTCTTGCGGGTCGGCGTCCCGCAATCGACGGCGTCGCTCGGCGAGACCCTGAGCGAGGTGCGCGATCATCCGGAAGCCTGGTGGCTCTTCCTCGTGCCGGGATTTACCGTGTTTTTGCTCGTCGCGACACTGAACCTCGTCGGCGAAGCGCTCCGCGACTTCCTGGATCCCCGTGAGCGCGGCTTCCCGGCGATGGCCATGCAAGAACCCTTTGCGAAGAACCCGTCCAGCTCTTAGTTTCTTGCGGCCTGCATGATTGGGATCGAGGAACGCACATGAGCATCTTGGGAGGTTTTCCGCCGCGCGGCGGCGGCGTCGGAAAAGGCGCGGCTTCGCAGCAGAGCGAGGTCATCGCGATCACCGAGCGGGAGTTCGAGAGCGAGGTCATTCAAAGCGACATGCCCGTGCTCATCGGAATCGTCTCGGCGCGCTCGAGCGTGTGTCGCCAAATCGCGCCGGAGGTCGAGGCCTTTGCGCGTGACGTCGTCGGCAAGATCAAAGTCGTCAGCATCGACGTCGACGAGAGCCCGAACATCGTGCGCGAGCTCCGCATCCAGCAAGTGCCCACGTTCATCTTGTTCGCCGAAAAGCGGATCGCCGATGCGGCGGCGGGCCCGGTCACCAAGAAGCAGCTGCAAGCGATGGTCGATCCGTACATGCCGCGTGCGGCGGGCGCCGTGAAGCCGGCCGAGCTCGCGCAGTTTTTGGCGGCCGGTGTCTTCGTTCCGATCGACACGCGAGAAGCAGCTGCGTTCAAGCGCGCGCATCTTCCGCACGCGGTCAGCATTCCGGAAGAAGAGCTCGAGAAGCGACTCGCCGATCTCGAAGCGCTCGCGGGAAGGCCCATCCTCTATTGTCGCGCCGGTGACAAATCGAAAGACGCGGCACGGCGGCTCGGCGAGCAAGGGTTTCCGATCGCGTACCTCGAAGGCGGCATGCTCTCGTGGGAAGCCGAATCGCTCCCGATCGAACGCGGGTGATTTGCAGGCGAAAGGTCGGGCGCGAAAAGCGCGTCTTGACGCGCGGGCTACGTGCGCTAGTAACTCACGGGTGAGTTACGTTAAATCGTCGGCTTTTTCCCTGCTATTTGCGTTTTCTTCGGTCCTCGCCCTCGGCGGGTGCAGCGCCTCGTCGGACGAATCGACGGCGGATTCGACGAGCGAGCATCTCTCCGGAAAAATCGTCACCGTCGACTTCGCCGGCGACTTCACGACGAGCACGACGGGCACGCTCGCGGTCGGAGAGACGGCGAAGATCGCGTACGACGCATCGAGGCTCACGACCTGTCGCGGCGACGCGAACGACGGCAGCCCCGGTTGGACGGTGAGCGCGTTCTATCGCGTCAACGGCGGACCGATCGCGAGCGTCACCGTCGCTGGTCACGTTGCCGATCCTTCCGAGACGCCGACGTTCCCGCTCACGACCGCCGGCGATCTCGAGATCTGGTTCCAGAACACGAGCATGTGGGGATGCTCCGCGTACGATTCCGCGTACGGAGCGAATTACCACTTCACCATCGTCGCTTCCGCGACCGCGCCCGGCTGGGTGGGCTTGCCGCAAACCGTTTTGTCGCGCGCGACCTGCGGCACGCCGCCGAACGCGTGCGACTCCGACTTCCAAACGATGACGACGGGCTTCACGTACGACACATGGACGCGCGAACGTGCCGCGATCAAGCGCGCGTACTTCCAAGTCTGGAAGCAGGGCGTCACCGATTTCGACAATCCCGATCTCTGGAAAGACCTCGACGTCGAGATCCACTCGCGCATCGGCAGCTCGGGCGGCTTCGCGATGCAGTACGTGAGCTTCGATGCGCGTCTCGGAAATAACGCGCGCTACGCCGTGGATTTGTCGACGCTCGATCCGTTCGCTGCGCCTGGCGGTGGAAACGGAAGCGCGCTCACCGACAAGACCGAATGCCCGCAATTTCCCGTGTCTTATGAAGGTCCCGCGGGCGCGGGCTACATCGATGCCGACGTCGAATTTTATTTTACGGTGAACGGCGTGGACCTTCGTCCTGCACCGGGCGACGTCTTCCACGGCAAGTACCAAAACTACGCCGAGCTCTACGCGATCTGTCGCTGACCGCGAATCGTCACGCGGCGGGCGGTGGAACCGAGCGCAGCTTGAGTCGCGGGCGCGGGATCGGATAAAGCGGATTTTCGAGCATCGCGTCGGCGAGACGGCGGCGATGCGCGGAGAGCAGATCGCTGCGCGTGACGATGCCGACGAGCTTTTCGCCGGCGAGACCGTCGACGACGATGAGTCGACCGACGCCTTCGCGCACCATGATGTCAGCGGCGCCCCGCAACGTGGTGCCGGGTCCGATTGTAATGGGCTCGCGTCGAATCAATTCTTTGAGCGTCTTCGTTTCGGGTAACGAGGTGTCGAAGATGTCGCGACGCGTGATCACGCCGACGAGCTTCCCGTTCTCGACGACGGGATAACCTTGATGCATGGCGCCGGTGACGCGCGAGTTGAGCCACGCGCGCGTGTCGGCGAGGACCTGCGACGCTTGGAGCGCGGCCACGTCTTTCAGCGCGACCTCGCGAACCATCACCTGCTCGAGCAAGTCGGCGGCGTACTCCGCGGGCACGCGCACGCCGCGGCGCTCGATCTTCTCCGTCATGATCGAGTTGCGCATGAACGCGAGCGAGACGAGATACGCGGCGGTGCATCCGCCGAGCAGCGGCAGGAGGCCCATGGGCTGACACGTCGTTTCGAAGGCAAAAACAGCCGAGGCGAGCACCGCGCGTGATGCGCCGGCGAAGAGCGCGGCCATGCCGACGAGGGCGGCGATGCGCGGGTCGACGCCGATTTCGGGGGCGAAGTGAACGGCGACCATGCCGATGGAAGCGCCGAGCGCGCCGCCGATCGTGAAGATGGGCGCGAGCGTTCCGCCCGACGTGCCGCTGGCGAGCGAGACGGACCACGAGGCGAACTTCGCGATGCAGAGAAAGAGAACGGCGCGGCCTGCGAGATTGCCCGTGACGATGTCTTGGATGTTGTCGTAGCCGACGCCGAGCGTGCGCGGCGCGAAGTATCCGACGAGGCCGACGACGAGACCACCGAGCGCGGGCCACCACATCAAGTGGATGGGCAGCTGCTCGAAGCCGTCCTCGAGCCAGTCGAGGACGCGCGTGAGGA
>JAICXU010000072.1 GCA_025934595.1 Polyangiaceae bacterium
AAGCTCGCGGACGCCGCGGATGATCTCGACGTCGAGCATGCCGTCCGTTTGATCAAGGACGGGCTCGATCTCGCGGCGCGCTTCGAAGCGCGCGGGCTAGGGTGGCGACCGACGCCGTCGGATTTCGCGGTCGACGAATCCGGAAAGCTCACGCTCGTCGAGCGGCGTGGCGTGTTTCCCCTGGAATATCCCGAGCGATTCAACGCCGACCCGCTGCTCGTCGCGCTCGGCGCGAATCTCGTTCCGAATCCGCTCGGCATCGCGCCGCCGGCGCTCGTGCATCTCCTCTTGCCGCGAAAGGTCTCTTCGAAGAACGTGCTCGGAGTCGACGAGGCACGGAGAGCGATCGACGCGATCGACATGAAGCCGCCGCCGGCGGTCGCGAGCGCCGGTCTCTCCGACGCCGGCCTGTGGCGCGATCACAACGACGATGTCGCCAGCGCGATCGACGGCGGCACACGCGGCACTGCGATGTGGCATGCGCTCGTCGTCTGCGACGGCGTCTCGTCGGTACCGCACGCGGCGGGTGCGGCTGCCGTCGCCGCACGGGCCGCGCGTGACGAAATCGCACGAAGCGCCGACACCGCCGAAGCCCAACACGTGGTCGCGTTCGGCGTCAAAGCGGCGGACATCGCCGTGCGCAAGCTCGCGAGCGAGGTCGGCTCCGCGCTCGGCACCACGATCGTGTGCGCGTTCGTTCGCGGCGACGAGGTCGCCGTCGGTTGGGTCGGCGACAGTCGCGCGTATCTCGTCACCGAAGACGGCGAGGAGCTCCTCACGAGCGACCACGCCGTCGAGCGCGAGCTCACGTCGTGTCTCGGCATGGTCGATTCGGAAGGAAGAGACGCGCCTGTCGTCGCCGACGTCACGGTGCGGCGCGTGGGGCGTGAGGCCACCGTCGTGGCATGCACCGACGGGCTCTGGAATTATTTCCCGTCCGCCAGCGCGATCGCGCGGCTCACGAGAAATGTGCATAATGCACATAAAAATGCCATGATTTGCGCGCGTTTTTTGATCAATTCTGCGCTCGCATCTGGAGGCGGCGACAACGTCGGCGTTGCCGTGCATCGGCGTGGAGGCTGAGAAATTCTTGGTGTAACGTGCGCGCATGCGCATTCGTCACGCCTCGCTCTTCGTGCTGCTCACGCTCTCGGCTGTCGCCTGTGGAGGCGAGCCGCCGGCCGCGCCGCCTCCCGCGCCGGTGATGAACGGACCGAAGCCCGTCATTCGCGACACGCCGCCGACGCCCGCGCCGAACGCAGACGACGGGGCGATCGACAAGGCCGCGCAAGCGTACGTCGATCTCGTGCTCGACATCTCTCCGGAGAGCGCGACGGGGCTCGGCCTTCATGCGCGAGACGGGCTGCTCGATGATCGGTCGCTCGAGGGTTACGAAAAGAACACGCAAAAAGAAGAAGCGATGCTGAAGGATCTGCAAACGCGGTTTGCGAATCCGAACGCGTCGATGCGCGCGAAGACGGATCTCGAGATCCTCGAGCACACGCTGGAGGTCGACGTTCGCATGCGCCGCGAGGTGAAGCCGCTCGTCACGCAACCCGACGCGTATTGCGGACCCATGAACGCGATCTTCTGGATGACGGCGCGCGAATATGCGCCGGCGCCGGAGCGCGCGGAGAATGTGCTCGCACGCATGGAAAAAATTCCGAAGATGCTCGAAGGCGCGAAGCTGAATCTCCAAAATCCGCCGAAGGTGTGGACCGAGATCGGCATCGAGTCGGCAGAAGGCGCGAAGACGTTTTTCGACGATCAACGCTCGTTCCTGAAGACGGCGTTGCCGGACGCGAGTGAGCGTATCGAGAAGGCAATCAAGCGCGCGCGCGAGGCGTATCTCGCGTACGCCGCGTTTCTCAAGAAGGACGTGCTGCCGAAATCGAACGGCAACTACGCGGCGGGGAAGCCTCTCTTCGAGTTCTTGCTCCATGAAAATTACTTTTTGACCGAGGACTCGGATGCCGTTCTCGCTCGAGGAAAAAAGGTCTTCGACGACACGTTGAAGCAGCTCGACGAGACGGCGAAGAAGATCGATCCGAAAGCGAAGAATTGGTTCGCGGTGACGGCGCAGGTGAAGAAAAATCATCCCACCGCCGCGGATTTGATCCCGTCGTACGACCGTGAGGTGAAACGCGCGCGCAAATTCCTCGCCGACAAAGACGCCGTCGAGTTTCCGCCGGGCGACGACTGTGAGGTCGTCGAGACGCCGCCGTTCCAGCGCGCCACGATCAGCGCCGCCTACGATCAGCCGCCGCCGTTCGACCCGGTGACGAAAGGCTTCTTCTTCGTGACGCCGGTGGATCCGAAAAAGTCGAAGGCGGAGCAAGAGGAGATGCTCCGCGAAAATGATCACGGCGATCAAGTCGACACCGCCGTCCACGAGACGTATCCGGGCCATCACCTGCAGCTCTCGTTCGCGCGCATGAACACGTCGCTCGCGCGCAAAGCCACGTCGAACTCGACCGCCACGTCTCTGTTTGCCGAAGGCTGGGGCCTCTATTCCGAAGAGCTCATGAACGAGCTCGGTTACTACACGCCGGAAGAGCGGCTCATGCAGCTCGAATGGACGCTCGTGCGCGCGGCGCGGATCATCATCGACGTCGGCCTCCACACGCAGGGCATGAAGTTCGAGGACGCGGTGAAGATCCTCACCGACCAAGTACACCTCGAGAAGACGCTCGCGCTCTCCGAAGTGAAGCGATACACGGAGTCGCCTACGCAACCGCTCTCGTACTTGATCGGACGCGAGAAGATTTTCGATTTGCGTGCAAAGTACAAGGACAAGATGGGCGCGAATTATTCGCTGAAGAAATTCCATACGGAGCTGCTCTCGCACGGGAGCATCGTGCCGGGTCTCATCGAGCGAGAGATGTTCGGGAGCAGCGTGAAGTAACGACAGCGGGACGAATCGCGTCCGTTGGCGTCCACTTGCCTGGACTGATATCTTTCGAGAAATGAGGCGGCCGGGGGCTCGCGGTGCGATCTTCCTCGGCGCGGTCGCGATCGCGTTCCTCGTCGCGGTCGACTCGTGCGCGGTCGATCCCTATCTGATGTGCGGAGACGCGTGCGATGACGGAGGCACGGTCGACGCAGCCGTTGATTCATCCGATTCAGGCGCGTGCATCGCAGATGCATCCGCAGGAAGCGCCGCATTTTTTTGCAGCGGCGCGCCCGTGTGCATCGACGCCGGGGCTCCGGGCGGAAACTGCAACACGCTCACGAATCCGGACACCGGACAGACGACCGACTGCGGCAGCTGCCTCGATCCGGGGTTCACGTGCACGAGCAACACGTGTGGTTGCGCGGGAATCACGTGCGGATCGTCATGTTGCACCGGCACAGAGGTGTGCGACACGACGAGCAGTCAGTGCTGCACGCGCGAATCGACCGCTGCGGCATGCGGCACGAAATGCGACAGCAACGTCCAAGACAACTGCCACACGACCGTGTCATGTGGCGCATGCGCGAACGGTTACTCGTGCTCCGCGAGCGCCTGCACGTGCACGTCGGGGGTAGTCTGCGGCAGCGCCTGCTGCGGGAGTGCTTCGGACGTGTGCCATCCGACCGGCACTTGCTGCGCGCCCAATTCGACGTCGACGACATGCGGCGGCGGCTGCGGAAATCCCGTCGTGAACAACTGCGGCGAGAACGTCAACTGCGGTGCGTGCTCCACTGGAGAGGTCTGCAAAGCGGCGGGGGGATGCGCATGCGGCACGCTAGGCGTGGTCACTTGCCTCCAAGGTCAGACCTGCAACATCAACGGTGCCAGCAGCGGCTCGTGCACCTGACGATCGCGGCGCCGCTTCATCATCACAGGGAAAAATACGGCACGAGCGCAGCCGGCGCTCCTTGGGATGTGGTAAACGCGTGAGGCCATGCTTTGGTCTCGCGCTCTCATTCCCACCGTCAAAGAAGCACCGGCCGACGCCACGAGCGCCAGCCACATTTTCCTCACGCGTGCCGGCTACATCCGCAAGGTCGGCGCGGGCATGTACGATTTTTTGCCGCTCGGCGTGAAGGTCCTCAAAAACGTCGAAGCGATCGTACGCCGCGAGATGAATCGCGCGGGCGCGCTCGAAGTGCTGATGCCGCAGCTCCTGCCGGGCGAGTACTTCAAAGAGACCGGCCGCTGGGATCTCTACGGTGACGTGCTCTTTCGGTTGAAGGATCGCAAGGGCGGAGATTTCAATCTCGGCCCCACGCACGAAGAGATCATCACCGACATCGCACGCCGCGAGATCCGCAGCTACCGCGACATGCCGAAGAACCTCTATCAAATCCAAACCAAGTTCCGCGACGAGCCTCGGCCGCGCGGAGGTCTGCTTCGCTGCCGTGAGTTCTCGATGAAGGACGCGTACTCGTTCGACGTCGACGAAGAGTCGGCGAAGAAGAGCTACGAAGAGATGCGTGTAGCTTACAACAAGATTTTCACGCAAATGGGCCTGAATTTCCGCATGGTCGCGGCCGACTCCGGCGCCATCGGCGGAAACACGAGCGCGGAGTTCCAGGTGCTCGTCGACTCCGGCGAGGACGCGATCGTCGTGTGCGACACGTGCGATTACGCCGCGAACGTCGAGGTCGCGTCCGCCGCCGCGAAGCCCGCGAAGGTGAGCGAAGCCGCCACCACCGTTCGTCTCGCCGACAAACAAAAGGTGCACACGCCCGGACACGGATCGATCGAGGACATCACGAAGTTCTTGAAGGTGTCCGCCCCGGAGATGCTCAAATCGCTCGTGTACGTCGCGGGCAAGGACGCGGTGCTCGTCGTCGTGCGCGGCGATCATGAAGTGAACGAGATCCGCGTCGCGCGACTCCTCGGCGTGAACGAGGTGTTTCTCGCGAGCGACGCCGAGGTCGAGCGAGCCACGGGAGCGAAGGTCGGATTCGCGGGGCCCGTCGGGTTCAAAGGTCGCGTGCTCGTCGATCGCGCGGCGTCACTCGTCGTCAACGGAGCGACGGGCGCAAACGAAACCGACTATCACTTCACGGGCGTGAATTTCAGTCGCGACTACGAAGGCGAGGTCGTCGACGTCCGGCTCGCCGCGAACGGCGACCTCTGCCCGAACTGCGCGAACGCCGGAAAAAACGGCAAATTGACGCTCTACAAAGGCATCGAGGCCGGCCACATCTTCATCCTCGGAACGAAATACAGCACCGCGATGAGCGCGAGCTTTTTGGATCCCGCGCAAGAGAAGAAGCCGATCGTGATGGGCTGCTACGGCATCGGCGTGTCGCGTCTCGTCGCCACGATCGTCGAGCAACATCACGACGCCGAAGGTATCTCGTGGCCGTGGCGCATCGCTCCTTATCACGTCGAGATCGTGTCGATCGGAAAGGACGCGGCCGTGCTCGAAGCGGCGACGAAGCTCTATGCCGATCTGCAAGCGCGCGGCGTCGAGGTCTTGTGGGACGATCGCGACGAGCGCCCGGGCGTGAAATTCAAAGACGCTGATCTCATCGGAATTCCGCTTCGCGTCACCGTCGGCGGCAAAGGTCTCGCGGCGGGCAACGTGGAAGTGAAGCCGCGCACCGAGCTCGATCCGAAAAAGGCGGAGCTCGTTCCCGTTGCATCGGCCGCGCAAATCATCGCCGACCGCGTCCACGCCGCGCTCGCGTAGAAGAAGATCGATTCATGTCCCGTCGCGACTTGCCGCCGGTCCCGGAGAATCCGGAAAAGTCGCCGCCGGTCATGTTGAAAGGCGAGTCGGCGATCACGATCGATGGCCTGCCCGGCGAGCCTTCGCTCGAAGCGCGGATCTTCGTTCCGGAGGATCCGGCGCGCACGGTCGTGATCTGTCATCCGCATCCTCTCTACGGAGGCACGATGCACTCGGCGGTGCCGCTCGCGATCACGAAGGTGCTCGGTGAAAAAGGAGAAGGCAAGGTCGCGACGCTCCGATTCAACTACCGCGGCGTCGGCACGAGCGAGGGCAGCTACGACGAAGGGCGAGGCGAGATGCTCGACGTGCGCGCTGCGATCCGCGCGCTCCGAGCGAGAGCACCGAGCGCGAAGATGAGCGTGTGCGGATATTCGTTCGGCACGTTCGTCGGCCTTCGTGCGGCGGCGATCGAGCGCGGCGTCGAACGCGTCGCGCTCGTCGCGCCGGCGGTGCGCATTTTCGATTTCGTGAAAGAAGACGCCACCGGTGCGGGCGCGAAATTGGCTATTTTCATAGGGGATCGCGACGAGTTCTGCGATCTCGACGAGGCGCGAGAGCTGGCGAGCGTCATCGACGCACCGCTCGAAATTTTTCCCGAAAGCGATCACTATTTCATCAGGTCGCGACGTAAGCTCGCGGAGAGAGTGGCGCCGTTCTTGGCGCCGGAGATCGAGCGAGCCCCATGAAAAAGATCCACGCCCCGTCTGGACGCGCGTCGAGCTTGCGCGCTCGATTCGCTCTATCTCTTGCCGCGCTCGGGCTCGCCGCGGTCGGATGCCATTCGTCGTCTTCCGGCAACGTGCCCGACGGCGGAACTCCGGGCGGAGGATCCTGTACCGACCCGTCGACGTGTCAGGGCTACGGCAACCTCTGCTACCAGAGCGTCACGTGCGACAACGGGAAATGCGCGTTCAAGCTGCAGGACTACGGATTCGTATTGCCGGCGTCGCAGCAAACTCCCGCGGACTGCCAGTACGTCGCGTGCGACGGCTTCGGCGGCGCGAAAGCGATCCCCGACGACAACGATCGACCCGACGCCGGCCCCTGCAAAATCATTTTCTGCATCGAGGGACAACAGCATGCACCGCAACCCCTCAGCGACGGTACGGCGTGCGGACCCGACGGCGGCATGATGTGCAGCGCCGGAGAGTGCGTGCCGAAGACCGGCGGCGATCGCTAGAACGTCTTCTCGTCACTCGAGCGCATCGAGCGCGGCGAGCAAAGCGTTCGCGCTCGCGGCGAGCTCGCCCGGCGCCATTTGCGGCGCGCCCGTGACCTCGACCTCGGTCACGCGTTCCTCGGGAATATCCGACAAAAAGCGGCTCGGCGTGCGCAGCACCGCTTTGCCTCGCACGCCGCGCGCCTTGCATCGCGAGAGCGTCAGTCGATCTTTCGCGCGCGTGACGCCCACGTAAAAAAGCCGGCGCTCTTCTTCCAAATCTTGCGGCGCGACGTCGGTCGTCTTCGTGTCGAGCGTGCGCGAGTGCGGAAGGAGGCCTTCTTCGCAGCCGATCAAGTAGACGATCTCGAACTCGAGACCCTTCGCGCCGTGCAAGGTCGACAGCGTGACGAGGTCCTTGGCCTCTTCCTCGTTCTCGCTGAAATCCAGCGTGAGCGCGTTCAAGAACGTCTCGAGCGCGCTCTCCCGGTTCGCCTCCTGTCCCGAGATTTCGCGGGCCTCGCGACGCGAGAAGGTTTGGAAAAGCGCCTCGACGTTCGCCCATCTCTTCGCGGCGATCTGCGGAGATCCGGAATTCGCGTCGAGCTCCGTTTTGAGGCCGATGCGGTCGGCGAGCCAGCGCGCGGCGATGCTCGCTTGCGTGCCGTCGATCAAAATCTTCTTTCGGAGCTCGCCGACGATCTTCTCGAGCTCCCGGCAACCTTCGCGCGCGGAGCCGGACACGTCGTCGAGCGCATCGACGCGCTCGATCGCTTGCCACATCGTCCAACCTTTCGCGAGCGCATGCAGCGCGAGACGTTCGACGCTCGCTTCGCCGACCCCGCGCGCGGGGTAATTGACGATGCGCCGCAAGCTGATCTCGTCGTGACGATTCATCGCGAGCTTCAAGTACGCGAGGAGATCTTTCACTTCCTTGCGCTCGAAAAATTGCTGGCCGCCGACGAGGCGATAACCGATGCCTTCGCTGCGAAGCGCTTCTTCGATGACCTTGGCTTGCCCGTTCGAGCGATACAAAACCGCTATATTTCTCGGGCGAACGTGATCGTCTTTGATCCGCCGCCGGATTTGCTGCGCGACGTGCTCGGCCTCGATGTCGGGTGTCGGCGCGACGAGCACCGTGATTTTTTCTTCGCCTTCGCGGCTCGTGCGCAAGACTTTTTGATGACGCGAGTCGAGCCGCTTCGCGATGACGGCGTTCGCGACGTCGATGATCGCTTTGCACGATCGATAGTTGTCCTCGAGCTTGACGACGTCGGCGCCGGGAAAGTGATCCTCGAACTCGAGGATGTTGCGCACGTCGGCGCCGCGCCATCCGTAGATGGCTTGGTCGTCGTCACCGACGACGCAGATGTTCTTGTGCGCTTCGGCGAGCAACCGGAGAAGCGTGAGCTGCGCGCGATTCGTGTCTTGGTACTCGTCGACGAGAATGTAACGATAGCGATCCTGCCAGCGCGCGAGAACGTCCGCGCGATCGGTCCAGATGCGCGCCACCTCGCAGACGAGATCGTCGAAGTCGACGGCGGAGAATGTCCGCAGCGCGGATTCGTACTTCGGAAAAACTTCTTTCGTGATCTCGTCGTAGAGATCGCCTTCGCGCACCGCAAATTCGCTGGGTTTCGTGAACGCATTCTTCGCATTCGAAATGCGCGCGAGCACGGCGGACGCGTCGAATTTTTTTCCGGCGTCGATCGATCGCAGCGCTTCTTTCACGACGCCGAGGCAATCGCCTTGATCGAAGATCGTGAACGCGCTCCCCGCTTGTTTGCGCTCGCGCGTGAGGACGCCGAGCCCGAAGGAGTGGAACGTGCAGATCGTGAGCCCGGCGGAGCCGCGAGGTCCTCCTTTTCTCTTTGCGGATCCCTTCGCCCCCAAAATGCCGTGGACGCGTTCCGCCATCTCGCCGGCCGCTTTGTTCGTGAACGTGAGCGCGACGATCGCGGAAGGAGGCACGCCCCGCTCGAGGAGGCGCGCGATCCGTTGCGTGATGACGCGCGTTTTGCCGGAGCCGGCGCCGGCGAGCACCAAAAGAGGACCGTTTTGATGCTCGACCGCCTTCTTTTGTGCGGGATTCAGCGTGCTCATCGAAACGCCCTTTCAAGCACGGCGGCGCGCCAGGTTGAAGGGGCAACTTGCCAGTAACTCGCGTATGCTCCCGCGCGCCAATGAAAAGACTGCTCCCCTCGATCACTCTGGCCAAGACGGGCACGAGCCTGTGCGCCATTTCTCTCCTCCTCGTGGCTTGTGGCGGGAGCCCGCCACCACCTCCCGCGAGCGCAACCGCGCAGCCGGCGCCGACGGCCGCGAAGGAGACGGTCGACACGAGCGCGGTGCCCGAGCCCACGAATTTGGTGGTGACGGCGCGCCTCGCGAAGCCGTCGCAGGTCGAGAAGGTGGTGGGCGGT
>JAICXU010000662.1 GCA_025934595.1 Polyangiaceae bacterium
GACACGCGCGCGGGATCGATGTCGACCATCACCTGCGCCTGCTTGCCACCGTAGGGCGCGGGCGTCGCGAGACCGGGAACGGTGAAGAGTCGAACGCGAATGAAGTTGAGGCCGTAGTCGAAGAGCTGCTGCTCACTGAGCTTCGGGCTCGAAATCGTGAGCTGCGCGACGGGGACGTTCGCCGCGTTGTAGCGAATGACGGTGGGTGGCGTGATCCCCGGCGGCATCACGCGGCTGGCCGTCAAGGACACGCTCGTCACCTGCGCGATGGCTCCGCCGATGTCGGCGCCTTCCGTGAAATACAGCTTCAAGATGCCGATGCCGTTCATCGACTGCGATTCGATGCGGCTGACGCCGTCGACGGTCGTCGAGTAGGCGCGCTCGCTCAAAAGGACGACGCGTCGTTCCATGTCCTCGGCCGGCATGCCGGGATAGCTCCACACGACGATGACGACGGGGATGTCGATCGTGGGAAAAATGTCGGCCTTCATGCGCCCGATCGAGAGCGCGCCGAGGAGCAGCATCGCGAACGCGAGCACCGCGATGGTGTACGGGCGTCGAAGAGCAAGGCGGACGATCCACATCGCGGGCCCTGAGCTTAGGACCGAATCGTTGCGATCGCAACGATTGCATCCGCAATCATTTACCTTTACGTTCGAGGCGAATGGTCGCAGGCCTGAAGCGCGCAAAGCCCGTAAAACATGCGAAATCCACGGGCGGCGCGAAGAATCTGCTCGCCGAGGAGCTCTATCGCCACGTCGGCCGTGCGCGTCGTCTCTTGTGGACGGCCGCGGCGCGATGTCTCGAAGAGCAAGGCGAGTCGATCTTCACGTGGCAGGTTTTGTGTTTTCTGGTGCGGCACGGACCGCACACGCAGCGCGACCTCGCCTACGCGAACGCGCAGCATCCCGCCGGCCTTTCGCGTTTGCTCGAGGAGCTCGAAGCGGAGGGTCTCATCACCCGCGCCGCGGATCCCCGCGATCGTCGGAAGTCGCTCGTGAAGGTCACCGCGAAAGGAAAAACGAGATTCGAAGCCGCGTCTCCGGCGGTGTGGCGTGGCGTCGACGACGCTCTCGGCGCGCTCACACCGAAGCAGCGTGTCGATCTGCGGGCGCTGCTCGGAATTCTCGTGCCCGTCGACCTGCCGGCGAAGAGCAAAGCGCAAGTCGGCTAGAAATTCACGAGCCGCCGAAGTTGACGGCGAGGCTCGCGAAGACGCCGAGCGGCGGTCCGGCGATGAACGATCGCGCGGGCGCGGTCGTCGGCGAGGCTTGGCTGTGGAAGTCGGACGCGTCGTTGTATTCGCCGAGCCGGTATTTCGTGTCGAGCAAGTTCGTGGCGCTCAGCGACAGCTCGTAATGCGTCCATTGCAGCGAGCCCGACGCGTCGACGGTGAAGATCGAATCGCTTGTCGCGTCGTTGGGAAGTGGCCGAGGCGCGATGTAGGTGACGCCGGCACCGATGGTTCCGCGGATTTTTCGGCCTTGCAGGCGGACCGGCAAATCCGTGAAGAACGCGGTGTCGGATCGAAATAGCTTTCCGGGCACGTACGAAACGGGGAGCCCCGTGTCGTTGAACGTCGATTTCACGATCGTGAGGCTCGCCGATTCGTCGAAGAAGGTCCCCGTGAGCCTCGTCGAGCCGACCCATCCCGTGCGCGTCGTGCCGACGCCGAGAATGTTGCGACCCTCGTTCTCGTTGAAGATCAGATCCTTGTCGACGTACGTATCGAAGAAGACCGAGCGTGCCGTGAGCGTCGCGGGACCGACGCCACCGGAGTAGCTGACGCCGCCTTCGTACGAATCGATCGTGGCGTAAGGCGCGTTGTCTTGCGTGACGTAGACGGGATCGATCGAGCGAATGCCGCTGCCGGCGCTGCCGGAAAACGTGAAGTGATCGAACGGTCCGACGAGGAGCGTGCCTCGTGGCATGACGGCGGCGGTCGATGCGTTCGAGCGGATGCTCGTTTGATTGTCGAGCACGTCGAACGTCATGAGGTCGGTGCGCAATCCACCGCGGAAAGAAAGCCATTTCAGAGCACGCAACTCGGCGTCGCCGTAGAGGCCGAGGTCGCCGAGATCCGAATCGAGATCGAGGTCGCTCTTGTACGGAATGCCGGTCGCAGCGGCGAGACGCTGGATGGTCCCGTTCACGCGATCGCCGCGCGCGAAGTAGCCGAGCTCGAGCTCCTGTTTCTGGCCGAGCGCGCGCGTCTCCCAGCGTGCCGAGCCTCGTGCGCCGATCGTGACCTCGTCGGTGTGGAGGTCGATCGTGTCGCCGCGTTGTCCGTGCGGCGCGTCGCCGGGGTCCTGCGTATCGAGCAAGAAGCCGGTGAAGTTTTCGATGAGTCGCAGCGAACGATCGATGACGAAGATCTGCTGCTTCAGAGTCGTGTCGCCGGTCTTCGTCTCGACGTCCCCTGCGATCGAAAATCGCGACGCGGTTCCGCCTTGTCGCACCTGCTCGTGCGCGAAGCTCGTCAGATCGTAGCTGTCGTAAAAGCCCATGCGACCGGCTTCGTAGTCGTCCTCCCGCACGGGGCCGGGTTGATGATATTGCGTGGAAAATCCCTGCGCGGTGACGTGCCACACGCCGCGCTTTCCGAAGGTGCCTTCGTACTGGCCCATCGCGCTCGCGCGATCGGCGTCGCGATTCTGACCCCAGCCGTCGGTGTGATAGACCTCCGCGCCTGCGAAGGTCCGCGTGCTCTCGTGCTCGGGTCCCCAGGTGAGGAGCATGCGCTGCGTGTTCCAGCTCCCGAACGTGTACTTCGCGGTGAGCCCGCGTTTGTCGAGACCGAGCTCGTAGTCCGCGCTGCCCGCGACGGCGTAATTGCCTTGATGCGGATCGAACGGGCCTTGGATGACCCGCACGCGGTCGACGAGCTCGGGAAGGATGAAGTGGGTGTCCGCATATCCATTGCCGTGCGGATTGCCGCTCTCGTTGATCGGAACGCCGCCGACCGAAAATTCGATGTCTTGTCCTTCGCTCGCGTCGAAGCCGCGCATGA
>JAICXU010000381.1 GCA_025934595.1 Polyangiaceae bacterium
CCCTCGTCCCCCCACTGCGCTCCGACGACGACGACACCCGGCATGCGCGTGAGAGTAGCGCGACTTCGCACCGAGCGGATCGGCCGCGCTTTGCCGAAAAAGCGCAATTTGGTAGGGTAACCAACCTGACCCTCAACGCTCGTCCTCGCGCGCTTCTCTTCGATCTCGACGGCACGCTCATCGACTCGCGCGGTGACATCGCCGCCGCGTGCAATCATGCGCTCGTGCGCGCAGGTCGCGCTCCGTTGCCGCTCGAAGCGATCACGAAAATGGTCGGCGACGGATCGCGTACCCTTCTTGCGCGCGCGTTCGATGCGCCGAAAGAGTCGGAGATCGTCGAAACCGCGATGGCCGAATTCGTTGCATATTACACGCACAATCCGGCGAATTTCTCGAAGTTTTTACCGGGCGCCGAGGAATGCTTGCGCGGCTTCGACGGCGTGCGGGTCGCGCTCGTCACGAACAAGCCGCGCGCGGCGACGATGGCCGTTCTCGACGTGCTCGGCATCGCGAAATATTTTTCGGCCGTTACCGCCGGTGGTGATGGTCGGCTGAAGCCTGCCCCCGATCCCATCTTGCGCATTGCACGCGAGCTCGCGATCGATCCGGGAGACGCGTGGATGATCGGCGATGGCCCGCAGGACATCGGCGCCGCGCACGCCGCGGGAGCAGGCGCCATCGCCGTGCGCGGAGGTTATCTGCCGGTCGAACGGGTCGAAGCGGAGAAGCCCGACGCGTGGATCGATTCTCTCCTCGTTCTGCACGCGCTCTTCGAGCACGCACGCTGACGAAGATCAATCACGGGGGCGGGTACGACGCCACGGTCTCCCCGGTCATCACGTCGAGGAGGAGCATGTTCTTCGGCGTCCAAACCGCGACCGCGCCGCCGATCACGTAGAAATCCTCGATCGGCCACGCGTCCGAGAGCGGGCGCTGCCAGAGAATGGTGTTGGTGTTGCCGTCGACGACGGTGAGCTCGCCGGCTTGAGCGCCATCTTGCGAGGGTGTGATGAAGATCGCTGCCGCTCCGTACGTCGTGAAAAATCGACCGGGCTCGCGGCTCGAGAGACGCGCCGTCGGCATCCACGACGAGAGCATTCCGAAATTCATGCGCTGCTGCAGCGTATTCGGATCGAGGCTCAGGACCTGCGCGTTGCCGCTCATGTCTTCGAGCCCGACGAAGAGCGACCCTCCGACGAGCGACATCGCCGCGAAGCGACAACCCGCGATCGGCACGGGCAGTCGCGCCGAGCCGGGCGCCATGCGCAGCTCTTGTTGCGCGTTGATGTAGTAGACGCGATTCCCCCAGATGACGGGCCGAATGAGCGTGTCGATCCCCTTCTCTCGCTCGAAGTAGGCCTCTTTGCGCGCGCCGAGGTCGTACATGACCAGTCCGGTCGAGCCCAAAATTCCCCATCTTTCGACGCTCGCGGCGAGATACTGACCGCCGGTCCATGCCGCGCGGATGATCGCGTCCGCGCCGAGCCCTTTGATGATGCCGCCCGTCGAGACGAGCGTCGAAGGAACGACGAGCTCGAGAATTCCTTTGTCACTTTGGTTGTAGCGAACGACGGCGATCTGATTGCCGTCGACGAGCTCCAGATCCGGCGGGGTCGGAAACGTGCGATGCACGAGCTCCCGTCCCGTCGTCGGGTCGAACGCGAGGATCACGCTGCCCGCGGTCTTGCAGAGATAGACGGCTTGGCCTCCGCTGCTCGCGTCGTAGATCTTCGCTCCGCGTTCTGCGCCGGATGGAAACGTCTGGAACTTGGCGGGGAGGTTCATCGTCCACCACTCGCGACCGCTGATGAGATCGAATCCGTAGACACGCGAGCGGATCGAGATGAAAAGAAGCCGACCCATGGCTTTGATCTCGTTCAGCTGATCGAGCCACTCCTCGCCCTGCAGCGCTTGCCACGCGACGGCCGCATTTTTCAGGCTGTACGAGCGCACCCGCGGAGGTTTGCCTTCCGGCAAATGCGGACCCACGAGAATGAATCCGTGTTGTGGATCCTGCGCGAGCGTGAGCCGCGTCGGAGGGACCGAAAAGGGAGGCCGCGTGGGCCCTTTTTGCACGGGCGCGAACTGTGGCCGCGGACGCTGGATCTGCCTCGCCACCGGCGGAGACTGCGGGCTTCGATCGCGCGCGATGTCGCCGCGCCCTGAATCGGGGCCACGAGGCGAAGGCGCGGCCACCATGGGTGCGCCACGCGCAGGCGGAGGAGGAGGCGGCGGCGCTTGCGCGATCGCGGCGCCAGGTGGAGGCGGCGGTGGCGGAGGAGGAGGAGGAGGTGGTGGTGGTGGCGGCGGCGGCGCGGACGAAACCGCCGGAGACGCGGCCGGTGTCGACGACGAGGAGCGCGTGAATGGAGGCGGAACGACGCCCCGTCGCTTCGCGCCCGAGTTGGTCGGTGAATCGCTCTTGTCGATCGGCGGCAAGCTCCCCGATGCGCGTGGCGGAGGTGGTGGCGGAGGAGGAGGCGGCGGCACGGGCGGCGGCAGCGGACCGACAGCGGCGTGCGGACCGGAGCTCGAAGCGCTCCCGAAGGCAGGAAGCTCTCCGGAATTTCCCGAGCTCGGCGTGAACCTGTCCTGTCGCAAGCCCGGCGCTCCCGTGGCGGGAAATGATTTGGGATCGAAATCCGGCGAGGCCTCGACGTCCTCGATGACCTCTCGAAGCGCCATTTGCATGGCCTTCGCGCTTTCGTAACGCTCGCTCATCTCGAATGCGAGCGCCTTGTCGACGAGCTCGACGATGCGCGGATGCACGTCACGCGCGACCTCGTGAAGCGACGGCATGGGCGCGGTCATCGCGATGAGGAGCTCCTCGTTCGCCGTCTCCGCTTCGCGCGGCTTGTGACCGGTGATGAGCGAGAACATGGTCGCGCCGAGACCCCAGACGTCGGATCGACCGTCGACGATGTTCCATCGCCCGCGCGCTTGCTCCGGCGACATGAACGACGGCGTACCGATTCCCGTGCCGAGCTGCGTTTGTCCTTCCCTGGCTTCCGGCGCTTCGGCGAGGCGCGCGATTCCGAAGTCGAGCACCTTCACTTGCCCGGTCTTCGTCAGAAAAATGTTCGCCGGCTTCATATCGCGATGAATGACGCCTTCGGCGTGCGCGACGGCGAGGAGGTCGAGGACGTCGTCGGCGATGCGCAGGACCTCGTGCGTGGGGAGGCGCTCTTTTCCGCGCGTGTAGCGATCGAGCGAGTGCCCTTCGAGCAGCTCCATCACGAGAAAGACGGACCCGTCTTCCGTCTTGTCGTCGTCGAGAACGGCGACCGCGCACTTGTGACCGATCTTGTTCGCGAAGTAGCCCTCGCGCAAAAATCGCCGCACGAGATCTTTTCGAGAGCAGAGCTCGGTGTGCAGAAGCTTCACGGCGACGCGCCGCCCGTTGTTGACGTGAGACGCCGAATACACCGCCGCGCTGCCACCGAGACCGAGCAGCTTCTCGAGCTTCCATTTCTCACGCAGCACGGTGCCGACGCGCTCGTAAGCCGGATCTTTTTCTTGCGGAGGCGACATATCCGAACGAGAGATTTGCTCGACTTCCAACTCTACACGTTCCGCGTGATCAAGGCGGCGAGTCTTTGTCCTCGGTCGGCTCGACTTCGTGGAGGGATCCCCGCATCGCTTGAAATGCCGCAAAAACAGGCTTGAAACGATCTTTGTCGCGGGCGAGGTCGGTGGTCTCTCCGGGGTCGGCCGCGAGATCGAACAAGCTGTAACTATTGCCGCCGAAGTGGATGAGTTTCATGCCGGGCGTGGGCCCGTGGATGATGGCGCGCCGCATCCCCGTGTACGGACCGACGGGCATGTCGATGTACACGTCGCGCTCCGGATACGCGGGCGCGCCGCCGTCGGGCTCGGGAGCGTCATCGAGGATGTCGCCGATCATGCTTTGGCCCGAGAGCTCGTCGTCGCCCGGCTGCGGAACGCGCAAGATGTCGAGCAGGGTCGGCACGAGATCGATGTGACTGCGCTTCACCGGAATGCGATGCGGCTTGACGCCGGGCACGTAGACGAGAAGCGGCACGCGCACGAGCGGCTCCCACAGCTCGCCGCCGTGATAGCTCATTCCGTGCTCGTAAAAGGCCTCGCCGTGATCGGACGTCACGACGATCGCCGTCTTCTTTCCGTAATCGGCGGATTGAATGGCGTCGATCACGCGACCGAGCTCTCGATCCGTGAACCAAATTTCGCCGTCGTACGCGGCGCGTGACCTCGCGACGACGCCGGCACCAGGCGGCGTGAAATTCGGCGCGCCTTCGTGCGCCTCGTATTGATCGTGCGGATCGAAGTAGTGGACCCAGAGAAAAAATCGGCCGCTCGTCGACTCCGGCTTCTGCAGCATCTTGAGCACGGCGTTCGAGATGGCGTCGCTCGTCGTGTTCGAATCGTTGTCGCCCTGCCCGCTCGGAGGCTTCGCGGAGAGGTCGTAGTCGTCCATGCCTTGCGAGAGGCCGCTCCATGGATTGAAGTACCAATGCGACGCGGCGCCCATCGTATGAAAGCCCGCTTTTTTCAGCCTTTCCGTGATGAACGTGTTCGACGCGGCGTACGTCGTGAAGTGCGAGGTGTTGCGCGGGCAC
>JAICXU010000768.1 GCA_025934595.1 Polyangiaceae bacterium
AATGAAAATTGTCGAGCGGCTACCTGAGCCATTTCGAAGCTCCTTCTGGGCGAATGATAACGACGTCACCCACCGTCACCCAGCGTCGTCGGTACATTTGATGAAAGCAGGTGGGATGCCAAGCGCCTGCGCGCGAATCGAAGGGAAAAAGCGCTTGTTCAGCGATGCAATTCGCCTCAAGAGCGCGGATTGTCACGCTCGAGCGTGCGCCTCGCTTGCGCACGCGCCGACGATTTCGCCGCATGCGAGCGCGGAACGCGATTCGCAACATGTCGTGGCTCTACCCAACCCAGTTCGACTCGCCATTCGAGGAGCATGAGCTCATGAAAGCACTCTGCTGGCACGGCCACGGTGACGTGCGTTGCGACACCGTTCCGGATCCGAAGCTCGAGAAGCCCGACGACATCATCGTGAAGATCACGACGAGCGGCATTTGCGGCTCCGATCTCCACATCTACGACGGGTACATCCCGACCATGAAAGCGGGCGACATCTTGGGTCACGAGCCGATGGGCATCGTCACCGAAGTGGGGAAGGGCGTGCAGCACCTCGAAGTGGGCGACCGTGTCGTCATTCCCTTCACGCTCGCGTGTGGCGAGTGCTTCTTCTGCAAGCACGAGTACTACTCGTGCTGCGACAATTCGAATCCCAACAAGAAGATCGCGGAAAAGATCCTCGGCCATTCGCCGTCGGCACTGTTCGGATACTCACACATGTTGGGAGGCATCCCGGGAGGGCAAGCCCAATATCTACGTGTCCCCTATGCGAACGTAGGACCCCTCAAAATCGAATCGGATCTACCAGACGAGAAAGTCGTGTTCCTGTCGGATGTTTTTCCGACCGGTTACATGGCGGCAGAGAACGCCGAAATTCAAAAAGGTGACACCGTGGCGGTGTGGGGATGCGGCCCGGTCGGCCTCTTCGCGATGCAGAGCGCATGGATGCTCGGCGCGGGTCGCGTGATCGGGATCGATCGCATTCAAGAGCGGCTCGATCTCGCCAAAAACAAGTGCAATGCGGAGGCGATCAACTTCGACAAGGACCCCGTGTACGACGTCCTGCAGGACATCACGAAAGGCCGCGGCCCGGACCGCTGTATCGACTGCGTTGGCGCCGAAGCGCACGGCATGGGGAGCATCGATGCCGTCGTCGACAAAGTGAAAGCGGCGGTGAAGCTCACGACCGATCGAGCTCATGGTCTGCGTGAAGCGATCTACTGCTGCCGCAAGGCGGGGACGGTGTCGGTCGCCGGCGCGTACTTGGGATTTCCCGACAAGATTCCCATGGGCGCGTTCATGAACAAAGCGCTCACCATGAAGAGCGGACAAACCCACGTGCAAAAGTTCATGAAGCCGCTGCTCGAGAAGATCGAGAAAGGCGAGATCGATCCGTCCTTCATCATCACGCACAAGGTGACCCTCGAAGGGGCTCCGGAGGCCTATCGCAAGTTTCGCGACAAGACCGACGAGTGCATCAAGGTGGTCATCCAGCCCTCGTGAGGAGCTGCGGCCCCCTTCGCGCGAGGTCACGAGCTGCGATCGCGAGGAGCCGCGAGGGCCATGAAAAACGGCGCGATTTCGCATGGAACGACGAGTGCTTCTGACGCGCGCGTGCCGCGTCTCCGGGGAAATCACGCGTTCGTCCTGGTCGCGGCGTGTCTCGTCGCCTGCTCGTCTCAAGGCGGCCTCGGCACGTCGGGTGAGGTGCACGAATCCGACTCCATGGAATCGACCGGCTCGACGAGCGAAGGTCTCTCGACGCTCACGCGCTCCGAATCGATCGCGCTCGCCGAGCAATGGGTCACGGCCAAGCTCCAATATTGCCAAGCTGCGAATGGCGCGCGCGACTACGACAGCGCGTGCTCGTCGATCTGTCATCGCACGAGCAACGCCGATTGGGATCCGTATCGCTCCGATTGCTCGGGCTTCGTCTCGTGGGCATGGGAGCTTCCCGCACCCGGACGCGTGACGAGCGAGTTCGCACCGTTCGATACGACGGTGTCGACGGCGATCAAGTGCACCGACATGAAGCCGGGCGACGCCGCGAACTTGAACGCCGGCGGTCACATCGTCCTCTTCAAGAATTGGATCACGGCGGGATCGAAGGCCGTATTCATCGAGGAGCCCGGTTGCAGCTCCGCGACGCCGTACGCGCACGAGTTCACGAGCGACGTCACGTGCAGCGGAAACGACGTCGACATCGCGTACGAAGGCGAGACCTTCACAGCGATTCGCTACATCCACATCACCGACGATCCGCCGTCGCCTTCCGGCGATGCCGACGCGGGTGACGGCAACACCACGCCAGGAAGACCGGGCAAAGCGAGCAATGGCTCGAGCTCGGACGACGACGCCGGCGTCACGAACGATCCTCCGCTCGGCGACATGCCCGCGGACAGCGGCGGGTGCAACACGTCGCCTGCGCCTGCGCGCGGATCCTCGGTCGCTAGCCTCCTCGCGTTCGCTGCGCTCGTTCTCGTGCGTCGTCGTCGCCGCGTGCGCTGAAAGGTCAGTCGCCGATCGTCTCCTTCGCCACGTTCACGTGGACGATTTGCT
>JAICXU010000633.1 GCA_025934595.1 Polyangiaceae bacterium
AAAAATCCGATGGCGACCTCGATCTCGCTCTCGTGGGCGGGAAATGCGGACGGGAAGATGCCGGTCGACGGCGGCAAGTTCCAAGCGGGTCCGTTCGACGGCACCATCACCGGCACCGTCTCGCGACCGCGCGCCGGCTTCGCGGTCGATCTCGCCGTCGCGTCGAACACGGTGCCGTGCGACAAATTCGTGGCGGGCGATGTCGCGAGCCTCGTCGTCGGCGCCACGGGCAATGGTCTCGGCGGCGCCCTCGCCGGGGTGCTCGCAAGCGCGGGGGGCGTGCAGAGCAAGGTGCTCGGAAACGTGAAAATCGCCGGGAATATCCGCTTCGATTCGCGAAATCCCGCCGCCCGCGAGATGAGCGTGGCCCCGCAAAACGACTGTCACCTTTCGATTTCGATCGGCCAGCCGTAGGAAATGGCGCGCAGCGGCGGGCGTCCTCCGCGCGTCCGGCCCGCGCAATTTCGCTCGGATTCGCGGAAAAATGGGCTATACCGCGCATCAATCATGCGTGGATTTCTCCAACCTGCAAAAAAGAACAGCCCGTCCGAAGCCCAAGTCGCATTCGGTGAATTGCCGCGCGGTCGCCGCGTGAAGCTCGCGAAAGCGGCGCAGACGACGCTCGTGAAGGCCGATCAATGGGCCCGCGGCGAAGCCGTCGACGCCGCCCTCGCCGAAGCGCTCGAACGAGTGCACGGCGCGCACGCGAAGAAGAAGAAGTAGAAAAAGAAATTGAGAATCTGAAAAGGGTGCCCCCACCCGCCGCCGCTTCGCGGCGTCGACCTCCCCCAAATCGCGGCCTACGGCCGCTCAGGGGGAGGTACCCATTTCGACAGATAGGTGTCGATTTCGACAACTCGACCTTCACCTCAATCTGCTCACCAATTTCGCGCGGCGAACTCCGCCATGAATTCCGCGAGCGTCCGCGTCCAATCGAGGCTCACGGCGTTGTAGAGCGACACGCGGATTCCGCCCACGGAGCGGTGCCCTTTGAGGCCCACCATGCGCTCCGCTTTCGCTTCTTCGAGGAATTTTCGCTCGAGCTCCGCGCTGGGTAGCGTGAAGACGACGTTCATCGTCGAGCGGCTCGATTTCTCGACGGGGCAGCGGAACATTTCCGCGTGCTCGTCGATGACCTCGTAGACGAGCTTCGCCTTTTCGCGATTGTCTTTTTCGATCCGCGCGAGCCCGCCCGTGGATTTCAGCCATGCGAGCACGTTGCGCACGAGGTAGATCGCGAACGTGGGCGGCGTGTTGTAGAGCGAGTTCTGATCGACCGCGGTCTTGTATTGCAGGATTTTCGGCAGCGATTTGTTGCCGCGCTCCAAAAAATCTTTGCGAATGAGCGCGACGACGATGCCCGAGGGTCCGATGTTTTTCTGCGCGCCCGCGTACACCATCGAAAAACGCGAGTAGTCCATTTTTCGCCACAGAAAGTCGCTCGACATGTCGCAGACGAGCGGCACGTTTCCCGAGTCCGGGATCTCCGTGTACTGCACGCCGTGGATCGTCTCGTTGCTCGTGAAGTGCACGTAAGCGGCGTTCGGATCGATTTTGATCTCGTCCTTGCGAGGCACGCGCACGTACGACTTGGTCTTGCCCGCCGGCTTTCCCGTGTCGGCGGCGATGCGCAACGTGCCGCCGACGAGCTTCGCGGCAGGGATGCCTTCCGTCTCCGCTTTCTCGCCCCATGCGCCGGTGACGACGAGATCTGCGGAGCCGCCTTGCGGAACGAAGTTCATCGGAATCTGCGCGAAGTGTTGCGTGGCGCCGCCCTGCAAAAAGACGATCGCGTGCGAGTCGGGGACGCCGGTGAGCTCGCGCATCAGCGCGATGGCCTCGTCGTGCACGGCTTCGTATTCCTTGCCGCGGTGACTGTGCTCCATGACGCTCATGCCCGTGCTCGCGAAGTCGGTGAGCTCGGCTTGCGCGCGCTCGAGCGCGGCGAGCGGCAACGTGGCGGGACCGGCGTTGAAATTGATCGTGCGAGGCATGGTCACCGAGTCATAAGCCACGTATCGTTCGGCGTCGATGCCCGATATGGATGCATTTTACACGCAAATGCAGCGGGATTTTCCGCGGGATTTCCTCGCGCGAGACGGATCGGAGCTCGAGACCTACGGACGCGATTGGACCCGCGTATTCGCACCCGCGCCGTCGGCGATCGCGTTCCCGCGGTCGACCGATGAAGTCTCGAGGCTGCTCAAGATCGCGAGCGCGCTGCGCGTGGCGATCGTGCCTTCGGGCGGACGCACCGGCCTCGCGGGCGGAGCGGTCGCGATGAACGGAGAGGTCGTCGTGTCGATGGATCGCATGCGGCGGATGGATCCCGTCGACGACCTGGCGGCGACAGTGCGCGTCCAGGCCGGCGCCGTCACGCAGGCCGTGCACGAGCATTGCGCGGCGGCCGGATTTCTCTGGCCGATCGATTTCGCGTCGAAGGGATCGAGCCAGATCGGCGGAAACATTTCGACGAACGCGGGCGGCGTCAAAGTCATTCGATATGGTCTCACGCGCCAATGGGTGCTCGGGCTCGAGGTCGTCACCGCGAGCGGCGACGTGCTCGATTTGAACGGCGCGCTCGAAAAGAACAACACCGGCTTCGACTTGCGCCAGCTCTTCATCGGAAGCGAAGGCACGCTCGGCATCGTCACCGAAGCGACGCTGAAGCTCACGCGCCCGCCGAAGAAGCTCGACGTGATGATGTTCGCGGTGAGCGATATTCCGGCTGTTTTGAAGCTATTTCGTGAAGCGCGACGCGCGCCGTTCCTCCTCGCTGCCTACGAATTTTTCACCGACGCGTGCCTCGCCCGCGTGCTCGCGCATCGAAAGCTCCGCCCGCCGTTCGGATCGCCTGCGACGTCGGCCGCTCGATGCTACGTGCTCGTCGAAGCCGAGGACGCCGACTCCGAAATGCTTCAGGGTTGGGTCGAATCCCTCTTCGATCGCGAGCTCGTGCAAGAAGGCACGATGGCGCAGCATGCGAACGAAGCGAAAGATTTGTGGTCGCTCCGCGAGTCGATCAGCGAGAGCCTCTCGGCGACGGGGCTCCCGCACAAGAACGACATCGCGCTCCCCATCGCCGCGCTCGAAGCGTTCTGCGCCGAGCTCGATCACGTCTTCGTGAC
>JAICXU010000730.1 GCA_025934595.1 Polyangiaceae bacterium
CGCGGGGGCAGCGAACGCGAGCATCACGCAAGCCGCGGCGGCTGCAGCGCCCGCTCCGGCGAAGCCGCAAACGACGACGCCCTCGGATCCGGGGATCAACGTCGACGCCCTCCCGGGCTCGCGCCTCTCGGACGATCAAAAAGCCGCGCTCTCGAAGATGGACAAGAAGCTCGAGGCGGAGCAGGCGGCGAAGGAAGCCGCGCTCGCGGAAAAAGCCGCGAAGCGCGCCGCGAGGCATCACGGCAAAGTCAAAGGTGGAAAGACCGGCTTCCACGAGGGCGGCGACCCGCACGATCCGCTCAACGCGAAGCTGAATGCGAAGAGCAAAGGCTGGTAATCGAACCTACCCTGGACGCGCGCAAGCCCGCGCGCTATTGATGTAGTCTACATCTACTTGCGAAGACGCTTGTAATCAAGCGTTTCCGCGACTAGTTTCGGCCGAAATTATGGCCAGCAAATCCGTTCACCTACCGGTGCTCCAGAGCGGGCTCGGAGGTACGCTGCGGCGCGACGCTTGGTGGGTGGGGCCCGCAATCACCTTCGTCCTTCTTTCGGCTTTCATCGTCTATTCGACGTGGCGCGCGTTCGAGAACGCGAACTTTCTCTACGGCCCGTATCTGTCGCCGCTCTACTCGCCGCTCGTCGACACGAGCTGGGCGAAGGGTTGGCCGATCCCGGTGTCGGGCGCGATGATCATTCTGATCGGGCCGGGCTCGTTTCGGTTCACTTGCTACTACTACCGCAAGGCGTACTACCGCGCGTTCGCGATGGATCCGCCGGCATGCGCGGTCGGCGAGCCGCGCGGCCACTCGTACAAAGGCGAGCGCGGGCTCCTGATTTTCCAGAACCTGCATCGCTTCACGCTGTACGTGGCGATCGGCTTTCTCTTCTTCCTCTGGCACGACGCCATCAAGGGTCTCGTCGGCTGGCAAGACGGTGTGCATCTCAACGTCGGCACCCTCGTCCTCACCATGAACGCGTTCTTGCTCTCGGGCTACACGCTCTCGTGTCACGCGTTTCGCCATCTCGTCGGCGGCAACGTGAACAGCTACTCGACGGCCACCGCAGGAATGCTCCGCTACAAGATTTGGCAGAAGGTCTCGAAGCTCAACATGAACCACATGGCGTGGGCATGGACGAGCCTCTTCGGCGTCGGCCTCACGGATTTCTACATTCGCTGCGTATGCACCGGCGCGATTCACGACATGAGGTTCTTCTGAGATGAGCCCGAGCTCGATTCCGGACAGGAAAGAAACGAAGAACTACGAGACCCACGAGCACGACGTGCTCATCATCGGCGCGGGCGGCGCGGGCCTTCGCGCTGCGATCGAAGCGTCGAACGAAAAAGTCTCCGTCGGCCTCATTTGCAAATCGCTCCTCGGCAAAGCGCACACCGTCATGGCGGAAGGCGGAGTTGCCGCGGCGATGGGCAACGTCGAGCCGAAGGACAATTGGAAGGTTCACTTCCGCGACACCATGAAGGGTGGTCGCTACATGAACCAGTGGCGCATGGCGCAGCTGCACGCGCAAGAAGCGCCGGCGCGCGTCATGGAGCTCGAAGAGTGGGGCGCGCTCTTCGATCGCACGAAAGACGGCCGCATTCTCCAGCGCAACTTCGGCGGTCACAAATATCCGCGGCTCGCGCACGTCGGAGACCGCACCGGCCTCGAGATGATCCGCACGCTGCAGCAGCACGGCGTGCACCTCGGCATCAAAGTGTACATGGAGTGCACGATCACGCGGCTTCTCACCGACGGCGGCAAGGTGCGCGGCTGCTTCGGGTATTGGCGTGAAAATGGCCGTTTCGTGAAGTTCTCGGCGAAGGCCATCGTGCTCTGCACGGGCGGCATCGGCCGCATGTTCAAGGTGAACTCGAACTCGTGGGAATGCACGGGCGACGGACAAGCGCTCGCGTATCTCGCCGGCGCCGAGCTCATGGACATGGAGTTCATGCAGTTCCATCCGACGGGCATGGTGTGGCCGCCGTCGGTGCGCGGCACGCTGATCACGGAAGGCGTTCGCGGCGAAGGCGGAACCCTGCGCAACAAAGACAAGAAGCGCATCATGTTCGACTACATCACCGATCTCTATCGAAACGAGACGGCGGACAACGAAGAAGAAGCCGACCAGTGGCTTCGCTCCACCGGCGTGAATCTGCAAGGCCCGACGGGTCACGGAAGCATCGCAAATCCGAAGCGCACGCCGGATCTCTTGCCGCGCGACATCGTCGCTCGCGCGATCCACTCCGAAGTTCGCCAAGGTCGCGGCTCTCCTCACGGCGGCGTCTTCCTCGACATCGCGTCGCGGCGCACGCCGGAGGACATCAAGCGCAAGCTCCCCGCGATGTACCACCAGTTCAAAGAGCTCGGCGACGTCGACATCACGACCGAGCCGATGGAAGTCGGCCCCACCGCGCACTACACGATGGGCGGCATCAAGGTCGATCCGGAGACACAAGAGAGCGGCATCAAAGGTCTCTTCGCGGCCGGCGAATGCGCGGCGGGTATGCACGGCGCGAATCGTCTCGGCGGCAACTCACTCTCGGATCTGCTCGTTTTCGGCCGGATCGCGGGCCTCAACGCCGCGAAGTATTGCAAGAGCGCGCCGGTGGCTCCCGTGAATCCGGACGAAGTCGAAGCCGCTGCCGCCGAAGCGCTCGCGCCGTTCAATCGCGAGTCCGGGAAAAATCCTTTCTTGCTCCACGAAGAGCTCAAAGATCACATGCAGAAGC
>JAICXU010000915.1 GCA_025934595.1 Polyangiaceae bacterium
GGAGAATTTTCGGCAATACGTCCATGCCTTCGATGACCTTGCCGAAGATCGTGTAGCCGCCGTCGAGGCTCGGCTGCGGCGAAAATGTGATGAAGAACTGCGAGCCGTTCGACTTCGGCCTGCCCGTATTCGCCATCGCGACGACACCTTCGGCGTCGAACGTGTCGGTCGAAATTTCGTTGTCGAACGTGTAGCCCGGGCCGCCGGTGCCCCACGTCGACTCTGGCTTGTTCAACGTGTTCGGGTCTCCGCCTTGCGCGACGAAGTCGTCGATGACGCGATGGAACGCGATGCCGTCGAAGTAGTGATGCAGCGTGAGGAAGACGAACGAGTTGCACGCGATCGGCGCGACGCCCGGAAAAAGCTGCCACACGATGCGCCCGGCGCCGGTCTCGAGCACGACCACATAGTCCTTCTTCGGATCGATCACGGAGTCTGCTTGCTTGAACGTGTGCGTGTCGGCCGAGTCGGTGAGAAATGGAACGAGCTCGTACCCAGTGGGCAAGTACAGAGCGGGTCCGGCGTCGACCGCTCCGCCACCAGCGTCTTCGACGCTCGCATCCGGCGACGCGACGATGTTCGAGATCAGATACGAGCCGTCACCGCACGCGAGCAGAGGTAGAACGAGGACCCACTTAAATCGCATCGCGCCCCACTCTAGCGCATCACCGGCGCGCGGACATTGTTACTCTCCCTGTCGCCAATGGCAGCTGAGCGGAGCTACGAGATTCGCGTCGTCGGGGCGCACGAAAGCATTCTGGGTGACTGGTATCACGCGCTCCTCCGCATGAAATGGTCGACGCTGCTCGCGGCGATTTTAGCGGCGTTTTTGGCTCTGAATATGCTTTTTGCGCTCGCGTTCACGTGGTCCGGCGGCGTGATGCACATGCGCGCGAGATCCTTCGAGGACGCGTTTTATTTCAGCGCGCAGACCATGGGCACGATCGGCTACGGCGCGATGTACCCCGAGTCTCGCGCGGCGAACTTGATCGTGGTCGCCGAGTCCTACGTGAGCCTCTTGATGACCGCGCTTTCGACCGGTCTCGTCTTCACGAAGTTTTCGCGACCCGCGGGTCGCGTGGCGTTCTCGAAGCAGGCGACCATTTCGTTGATGGATGGCAAACCGACGCTCAGCTTTCGTCTCGGCAACGAGCGGCGAAGCACCATCCTCGAAGGCGCGATCACCGTTTCGCTGGCGCGCACGATTCGCACGGCGGAAGGCATGACGTTCTATCGCTTGCTGGATCTCAAGCTCGCGCGGAATCACAGCCCCGCGATCGCGCGATCCTGGACCGTCCTCCACACGATCGACGAAGCGAGCCCGCTCTTCGGCGCGACGCCGGAGTCGCTCGAGAACGAGGACGCAGAGCTCTTGGTGTCGCTCGTCGGGACGGACGATACGTCGTATCAACCGGTGCATGCGCGTCACACGTACGAGCATCCCGCGATCGTGTGGGGTCATCGCCACGTCGACATTCTCACCGAAGACCCGGACGGCTCGCTCACGCTCGACCTTCGCAAATTCCACGACGTGATGCCGATGAGCGCGACGGCCGATTTTCCTTACCCACGCGCCAACGCGAAGTAGAACGCGCGAAACGGACGACGCAGGCAACGCGCCGCGCAGGGTCGTCCCGCTTGCGACAGGAGCGCTCGCGCCTGCACGCGCGCCACACTTGCATTTCGGGAATGTTCTACGAAACCCCGTAAATCAGGCTGTTCCGTGAATTGGCGCCAGAGATGCACCCTCGATGGTCATCATGAAGCTCCGTCCACTTCCGATCGTGCTTGCCTCCGCGTTTTGTCTGTCGGCCCTCGGCGCCACGGGTTGCGTCGTTCGCGAACGAGCCGAGCCCGTCGAATACGCGGAGGCCGATCCTGGAGTCGACGTGACGGTCTATCCGCACGACTACTACGAGGGCCGCCCCGTCTATTGGGTGCACAATCGCTGGTACTACCGCGACGGCGGTCATTGGCGCTACTACCGCGAAGAGCCGCGTGAGCTCTATCAGCGGCGGGTCGTCGTCGTGCACGAGCACGACCGCGGCCGCGATCACGATCGGGACCACGACCGACGCTGACGCGACTAGCTGCGCGCGAGCGCTTTCGCCGACACCCACGAC
>JAICXU010000083.1 GCA_025934595.1 Polyangiaceae bacterium
CGTCGCTGCCGTCGGCCGAATCGCCGGCGGCCTGCTCACGGCGCAGGATCTCGCATCCGCCAAAGCCACGGTCGAGAAGTGCGCCGTAAGCGCGACGGGCGATCGCGAAATCGCGTGCGCGCCGTGGAGCAGCGATGCTCGCGCGGCGACCTCCACGATCCACTTCGTGCTCGCCGCCGATGCGCGCGGTCGGGTCGCTGCGGCGTCCTACGAGGTCTCGAGCGACGCCGTTCCACTCAGCGCGTTCGATCTCGCGGCGCCGCGCCACGCTTCTCCCGTGCTTCGCGGGAGAGAACGCACGCGTCCCGGCGACGCCTTGCCGGCGTGCGCACCTCTCGCCATCTTTCGAACGAAGGCGGGTTGGGAAGCGGTCGTCGGTGCCGGCGATCTCACGACCGACGGCATCGTCCAGCGCACCGTCGGCTCGATCGGCGACAGCCTGCGAAAAATGGGATCATCCGCGCGAGCCATCGCTCGCAGCGACGATCGTCTGACGGTGTTCTGATGGCGCGGAGGCTTGCGCGCGTCCTGGCTAGGCGAGGCTGACGCCGTGGCGCTTCGCGTATTCGGAGACGCCGATGCGGTCGATCGTCCGGATGTCGCGCGTCGTCAAATTGAGCGTGATGAAGCGTTTGAGCTCCGGCACCCACACGCGACGCGTTTGGATGTTCACGTTCTGCCAACGCTTGGTCTTGATGTTCGAGTGGGAGACGTTCTGCGCCTTGAGCTTCCGCTTCCCCGTGATGTCGCTCTTCGCCATGACTGAAATCCTCGGAACCCTTGAGAGGCGGCGCAAAGTGACGGAAAGAGCCCCCTATGTCAAGCGCGGTCGGTTTTTTCAGTCGGAAGCCGGAGCGCCCGTCTAGTCGTCGCCCAGGGATTCGGGCCGATCGTCTTCGCCCAAGTGTGCGGGCTCGCTCGCGGTTTCGGCGCTGATTCCGACGATTTGATGCACGTCCACGCGACGCGCCCATTTTCCCAAGAGCGCCGCGAAGAGCTGGAAAATCGCATGTGCCGCGAGCGTGGCGGCGACCCATTCGCCGACCCCGCCTGCCAAAAAGCTCCACGCGTGCGGCTCGAAGAAGGCGTCGCCACCGGCGATCCACCCGGACGCGCGAAGCCCGATGCCGGCGGCATGCGTCGTGACGATGAGGGCGCCCCAAAATGCACCGAACGCCGTCGTCTCCGCGCCCATGAATCCGAATCCTGCCCCGAGCACGGCAAGGAGAACGATGCCATCGGCGACGCGGGTGACGATGGGTGCCGTCGCATCCCAAGCCGTGAGCGCGAAGCCCACGCCCGCGGGGATCGATGCGAGCAGCGCGAGCGCGAGGATGACGCGCGCGACCTTGAATGCTCGATAGCGCGAGCGAAAGAGGAGCGCGCCCGGCAAAATCGTGAGCGCGACGAGCGTCGCTTGATCGAAGAGCGCGCCGCGCCCGTGCATTGCCGCGAGCGGACCTTCGCCCTGTGCGCCGAGGACGAGCGGAACGAGGCTCGCCGTCACCGCGAGAAGGGCGCGCACCGCGTACGGCACCGGCAAAAGCGCAGCGAACGCGGCGATGACGGCCGTCGCCGCCGAGGCTTGGAAAAGCGCGCGAGGGAAAATGCCGAGGAAGGAGAAAAGGGCCGCGCCGCCGAACGCCAACGAAAAAAGGAGCAGCCACAGGATGATGAGGCGCTGCGCAGGCGCGAGCGGCGCGACGTCCTCACGCAAAATGTCGGACGCGAGGACCGGCGGAGCGACGGGCGCGCGCGGCTGCGAATTCGGCGGCGGAGGCGCGCTGTCGGTCGGCAGCGTCGTCATCGACATCGGCGGGCGCTCGGATCCGCCTCCGATTTGCTCCCACGGCGCGATGCGAGGAATCGACGGCAGCGACGGCGGCGGCCGCGAGCTCATGGTGTCGCGTTGCGCCTCTGGCGGCTCGCTCGTTTTCGCGCGGGTCTCGCCGGATTCCGCATTATCGATTTTCCCCGGCGGGAAAGAAGGGGAGGACCTCATCGAGACAACCTCAGCGTAGCGCCGTTTGGCCGAGTTTTTCCACTAACGCCGCGCACCATGTGCGCACGTCGTCGAATTGGGCCGTCGGCGTGAGGCTCACTTCATCCATGTAGAGGCGGCGCGCGATCTCGACTTGGACGGCGTGAATGCCGGTCTGCGGTCGCCCGTACGTGCGCGTCGCGTAGCCGCCTTTGTAGGGCTCGTCATGGCGCACGTTCCAGCCGTGTGCGCGGGCGTGGGCCTCGACGAGATCGATGAGCTTTCCTGCCGCCGTCGTGCGCCCTTGGCTCCCCGGCACCACGTCGGCGCGTACGGCGCCGCCGCGACCGACGCTCGGCATCGAATGGGCGGCGAGGAGCACGGCGATGCCGAAGCGGCTTTTTTTCTCGGCTAAAAGTCGCTTCAGAGTCGCGTGATAAGGGCGATGGATGCGATCGAGCCGCGCGTCGACGTCGGCGCGCGTGATGGGCCGGCCGATGCATGGTTCGCCCTGCGTGGTCGTGTGCCACACGAGCCCGCGTGGCATGCGCGCGCCGTCGCGATCCCAGTCGTCCTCGGCGCGATTCAAATCGACGACGTAACGCGACGCTTTCGCGACGAGGAGCGTCGCGCCCCGAAGAGGCGCGTCCACGTAAAGGCGGTCGACGAGGAGATCGGCGTCACGACCCAGCGAGCGGACGGGCGCGATGAGATCGCGCACGAAAGGCGGCGGAACGAGCAGGCCCGCGTGCGGAATCTCGACGACCACCGGTGTTTCATTTTCGGTGGGGAGGGTGACCGAAAAGAGCTCCTCCTCTTCGGCCGTCGAGGCGTGCATCGCCCGACACGAATATCATTTCACGCGCGAGGATGGGCCTTCGCGTGCGCGCGTCTCACGTGGTCTTGCGCCACGCGCGTATAAATCTCGGTCGTTCCGAGGTCGGCGTGGCCGAGCATCGCCTGCACGGCGCGGAGATCGGCGCCCCCCGCGAGGAGATGCGTGGCGAACGAGTGACGAAGCTTGTGCGGCGAGAGCGGCGCCGAAATCCCCGCCGCCCGCGCATAACGGCGGAGCAATTTCCAGAATCCTTGACGTGTAAAGGATCCTCCGCGGGGAGACACGAAGAGCGCGCGCGCGTTCGGCTTCGCGGTCTTGGGGCGAACGTCTTTCAAGTACGTCGTGAGATGCGCGAGCGCGACCTCGCCGACGGGCACCACGCGTCTCTTGCCGCCTTTTCCGAGCGGTTTGACGATTCCGGTTTGCAGGTCGACGTCGCCGATTCCGAGCGAGCAGAGCTCGGAGACGCGAAGGCCCGACGCGTACATCAAGTGGATCATCGACGCGTCGCGAATGCCGCGATCTTTCGAGACGTCCGGCGTGGCGAGGAGACGCGAGATCTCGTCGAAGGAAAACGTACGCGGCAAGCGGCGTCCGAGCTTCGGGCGATCGACCATCTCGGTGGGGTCGACCTTGATCTCTTTTTCGCGGAGCAAGAACTTGAAGAACCCGCGCAGCGCCGACAGCTGCCTGGCCGACGAGCGCGCACCGAAGCCGCGCTCCACGTTGCCGGCGAGAAGCTCCGCGATGTCGCCGGAGTCGATTTTTTCCACCTCGCGCTCTTCGCCGGCTTGCGCCAGGAGCGCACCGAGATCACGCGCGTAGGCTTCGAGGGTGTTCCTCGAGAGCGCACGCTCGACGCGAAGGTGATCGAGAAAGACGTCGATCGCGCGCGCGAGGTTCACGACGAAAGACTAGCCGCGATCCGAAATCCAGCCAATTTTACGGCAAATTATCCATGAGCGCGCAGGCTCGTCGCTCTCAAGACCACGCGGCATCGGCGAAGCGAGCGAGAAGGGCGGAAGGATCTTCTTCGCGCATCAAGATTTCGCCGATGAGCGCGCCGTCGGCGCGTCCGCGCGCGACTTGCCCGAGATCGGCTTCGGTCTTCACGCCCGAGAGATGGAGCGCTACGCGATCGGGCGGAATGGCGGCCACGAGGGCGCTCGCTCGCTTCGAATCGATCGCGAGCGTATCGAGATCGCGCGCGTTCACTCCGATGATGCGCGCGGGCGTGTCGAGCGCACGTGCGAGCTCTTCGTCATTCGCGATTTCGACGAGTGGCTCGAGCCCGCGACTCTTCGCGCCGTGCACGAGCAAGGAAAGCTCGTCGCGGTCGAGGATGCGCGCGATGATCAAGATCGCGTCGGCTCCGCGTGCGCGCGCGACGTCGAGCTGCCTCGCGTCGAGCACGAATTCCTTGCAGAGCAGCGGCACGAGCGGGTGCGCATCGTCGAGGGCGGCGCGCGCGCTTTCGAGGTCGGCGTAGGATCCATCGAAAAAAGGACCGTCGCAGAGGACGCTGACCATCGAGGCGCCTGCGTTCGCATAAGCGACAGCGCGTTCGGCGGCGCTCATTTTCTTCGAAAGCGGCCCCGCGCTCGGGCTCTTGAATTTGACCTCGGCGATGAGGCGCAGCGGCGCGCCGATGTCGCGTGCGAGCACGCTGGGCACGTCGATCGTCCGGCGGCCGAGGCTTCGCTCGACGGCGCTCCGAGGCACGCCGTCTTCGGTGAGCTTCGCGATCTCCTCGCGCTTCTTCTTCACGATGTCGGCGAGAACGCTCATTCGAGACCCGCGAGCTTTCGCGCGGCCTTGCGCCATGACCAGAGCTTTTCTTTCGCGTCGCCGCGATCGATGGCCGCGCGTGCGCGCAGGGTCGCTGCACGCGGATCCGATTCGAGGCCAGCGACGAGAAGCGCGGCGGCGGCGTTGATGACGACCGAGCTCTTCGCAGGGTGCTCGTCGACGTGTCGATCGAAGATCGCGGCGATTTCGGTGGCGTTCGCGTCCGCGCTGCGGCCTTCGATGGAACGCTGGATTTTCGGCGGGGATTCGAATTCGTCGGCGGTGATGAGGCGCTCGTGCACGGTGCCGTCCTCGCGTAGCTCCGAGACGCGCGTCGGTGCGTCGGTGCTGATCTCGTCGAGGCCATCTTCGGCGCGCACGACCCACGCGCGTTTTACGCCGAGCTTGCCGAGCGCGCGCGCCATCACGGGTCGCAGCGCGTCGTCGTAGACTCCGACGAGCTGGTGAGTGGCTCGCGCGGGATTCGCGAGCGGGCCGAGCGCGTTGAAAATCGTGCGCACGCCGAGCTCCTTTCGCGCCGCGCCCGCGTGCTTCAAGGCCGGATGATGGGCGGGCGCGAAGAGAAACGTGATGCCGACGTCGCGGAGAAGCGCGCTCTGCATGTCCGGCGTGAGGTCGATCGGAATGCCCAACGCTTCGATCACGTCGGCGCTGCCGCAGCGGCTCGAGACGGATCGATTGCCATGCTTCGCGACCGCGACGCCGCACGCGGCGACGACGATGGCGGCGGCGGTCGAAATGTTCAGGCTCCCCGATCCGTCGCCGCCCGTGCCGCACGTGTCGATGACCACGTCGCGTTCGTGCGCGATCGGCGTCATCGCTTCCCGCATGGCTTCGGCGCCCGCCGCGATGACCTCTTCGGTTTCGGCCCCGAGCGCGCGGAGGCTCGCGACGAACGCGCCGACCTGCACGGGCGTCCATTCGCCGCGCAAAATGGCTCCGAAAGCCGCGCGCGCGCTCGGCGAGTCGAGGGATTTCTTCGCGGCGAGGAGAGAGAACGCCTCCGAAAATTTCATGCGTGAGCCGCCTCCCCGCGCTCCGGCGAGAGATCACGCAGCCAATTTCCGAGGAGATCCTTGCCGAGCGCAGTGAGGATGCTCTCGGGATGAAACTGCACGCCCTGTATATTGAATGTACGGTGGCGGAGACCCATGATCTCGCCTTCGCGCGTCCATGCGGACACTTCGAGGCACTCCGGAAGGGAAGCGCGCTCGACGATCAGCGAGTGGTACCTCGTGGCCGTGAAAGGCGATGGAAGACCGGAAAACACGCCGGTTTCGTCATGCTCGATCGGCGAGGTGCGACCGTGCATCAAGCGGTCGGCTCGCACGACTTTGCCTCCGAAGGCTTGTCCGATCGACTGATGGCCGAGACACACGCCCAAGATCGGAACCTTGCCCGCCATCTTTTGAATAGAAGACAAAGACACGCCGGCTTCGTTCGGCGTGCAGGGGCCGGGCGAGATCAAGAGCCCGTCCGCGCCGGCGCCGGCGACCCCCTCCGCGTCGAGCTCGTCGTTCTTCACGACCCGCGTTTCCGCCCCTAGCTCGCCCAGGTATTGGACGAGATTGAACGTAAAGGAGTCGTAGTTGTCGATCACCAATACCAGCGCCACGTCGTCACCTCTCGAGCCGGGCATCCAAGCGCGCAGACCTGACGCGCGTCTAGGCGCCCTCCGAGCCAAGGCTAACCCCTTGTCTTCGGTTTGACATGAGGACAGCGAAAAACGTACCTTTCGGGACCTCGTTTCAAGGAGCCAACTCGGATGGCCGAAGAGAAGAAGCGCAAGATCGACCTAAAAGCTCGTCTCGGTAAGGCGGGTGCAGCTGCGACGGCCACGCCGCCGCCGGGTGCGGTTGCCGCGATCCCCGTGCCGGTGCCGGTCCCGTCGGGGAGCCGTCCGCCGCCGTCCCCGAGCCGTCCGCCGTCCCCGGTGGGGGTGCCGGTCGGTCCTCCGCCGCCGTTCGCGTCTTCCGCCGCCGCGCTCGATCCGTCGAATCCGCTCGCTGCGGTCGCGGCGCCATTTCGTCCGCAGCCGGTCGTACGAGCCTCGGTGCCCGTGCAGGCGCAACGCATCGAGGTCGACGAGGCCGCGGTTCAGCAAGCGGCCAGCGGCGCGAGGAAAACGATGGCGGGAGTTGCCGTCGTCCTCATGATCATGGGCATCGGCGTCGGGTACGTCGCCGGCACCTCCTCGCAGCAGGGCACCGATCGCCAGAAGAGCGTCGACGACGCGAAGGATCTCGCGAGCGCGGCCACCAAAGCGAAGGGGCAGCTCACGACCCTCGCCGAAAAGCTCGAGGCCGGTCGCAACACGCTCGCGAACGATCACAAGTTCCCCGACACGCTCGCCGGCGATCTCAGCGCCATCCACGTCGACTTCGACGGCACGCAGCTCGCCGGTCGCCGCTTCTCCGGCTTCACGACCGACACGATGAGCACGATGCTCGAATTCATCACGTCGGTGCAGTCCTTGAACGATCGCAAAGATCTCGTCGTGTCGCTGCTGACGAAATTGAAGGGACCGCTCACCGAGCAGCTCGCCCACGCGGGACAGCAATCGGTGAAGTACGTGATCATCGCGGATCGCGATCCGTCCGGAAACGCAGTGGCCTACATCGCGCCGCTCACGACGCCCGTCGCCGTGACGCCGCCATCCATCTCGCTGCCGCCGAAGTACACGTTCGTGAATCCGCTGCAGCAAGGAAACGCGACCGCCGATCCCTTCAAGAGCGGCGACATCACGACGAACCATCAAGCGCTCTACGTGGCGCCGAAGACGATGGAGGCCGTGGTCCCCGATGCCATCGCCGATGAATCGAAGCAGCTCGCCTCGCAGATCGGCAACGTCATCCACGACATTCGCGGCGACGCGCAGCAGCAGCAAGACATCGTCACCGACGCAAAGCCCGGCCTGCTCGAGCAAGTGCAGAAGTTGATCGACGGTCTCAGCAAAGTCGGCGCGAAGTAGCGAAAGCCTCGGGTCTAGGTCGAGGTCGAGGTCTAGGTCTCCCGCCGCCCCTTCACGAGATCGTCTCCGTTCGCGTCGATTTCGCCGGTAATTTCGCGGTATCCGCACGCGACGAGCGCCGAGCCACGCGCCGCGCGAGAGATGCGCGTTTCGCTCGAAAGAATCTTCGCGACCCACTTCGAAGCGCCTCGCTTCGCGGCGACGCGGAGCGCGATCGGCCCCGGTTCGATCGACGAGATCTTCTCTGCAATCTGCGCGGCGCTGTCGTCGGCGCCGACCTCGATGACGACGATTTCGCTCATGGCATGGACTGCACGCGTGCCGTATCGATCTCGACTCTGACCACGCGCGTCTCGTCCGCCTCTTTCACGACGAACGTGAAGCCGTCGAGCGTCACCTTGTCGCCGACCTCCGGCACGCGCCCGGCGCGCTGCACGATGAGGCCGCCGAGCGACTCGGAGTTGCCGTCGTCGAACTCGTGTCCAAGCCGCGCGCTGATTTCGGCGAGCGGCACGGCGGCGTCGGCCATCAGCTTGCCCTGACCGATGTCGCGGATCTTTCCGACCTCGTCGGTGTCGTGCTCGTCCTGAATTTCGCCGACGATTTCTTCGATGACGTCCTCGAGCGTGACGAGCCCGCTCGTGCCGCCGAACTCGTCCGAGACGATCGCCATGTGAAGGCGACGCGCGCGCATTTCGCGCAACACGCCCAAAATCGGCTGCGTTTCCACGACGAAGAGGAGCTGCGGTCGCACGAGCTCACGCAGGCGCGTCGTTTCGATTCGCTTCTCGTTCACGACCGCGAAGAGATCTTTCGCGTAGAGCAGCCCGACGATGTGATCGAGCGAGCCCTCGTACACCGGAAAACGCGAGTGACCTTCGCGCGACACGATCGCGATCGCTTCGTGGAGGCTCGTCATGATCTCGATGCCGATGATGCGGAGGCGCGGGATCATGACCTCGCGCGTCGTTTGATCGGGCAGCTCGAGCACGTTGCGGATCATCTCGGCGGGCTCGGGCGAAATCGACCCGGCTTTCTCGCCTTGCGTGACGGCCCATTCCACCTCGGTCTCGGTCACGCGTGCGGTGGGCGGAGATCGCGGCACGAAGCGACGGCCGATGAAGCGACCGAGACGTGCGAGCGGCTCGGCGAGGGGAGCGACGGCCCACTCGAGAGGCTGCAAAAGACGCAGCGCGAGCGGTCCCACCGCCTCGGCGCGGCGCCGGGCGAGCGTGAGCGTCACCTCGGCGAACGTCCCGTAGGTGGCGATCGTGAGGAGGACGGGCGCCACGATGCGCATCCAAAGCGCGTCCGCATAGATGTCGGCCGCGCGCTCAAAGAGGACGGCCTCATCCCCGAAG
>JAICXU010000459.1 GCA_025934595.1 Polyangiaceae bacterium
GAGGTAGACGTCCGGATTTTTGAAGCCCGTCTCCGCTTCGCGCGTCGCGCTTCCGAACGCATTCGCGATGTCTTCTTCTTTGCGCACGATGCGCATGCCGCGACCGCCGCCGCCGCCGGACGCTTTCAAGATGACGGGGTAGCCGACGCGCTTCGCTTCTTCTTTCGCGTGATCGGCGCCCGACAAGACTTCGCTGCCGGGCAAAAGTGGAAGACCGAATCTCTTCGCGTTTCCGCGCGCGGTGACCTTGTCGCCCCATGCGCGCATCGCTTCGGGCGATGGGCCGATGAACGAGACGCTGCATTTTCCGCAGAGCCGCGCGAACTCGGAGTTCTCGGAGAGAAATCCGTAGCCCGGATGGATCGCGTCGGCGGCCGTGATTTCCGCGGCGCTGATGATCGCGGGGATGTTGAGATAGCTCTTCGACGCTGGTGCGGGCCCGATGCACACCGCTTGATCGGCGAGCCGCACGTGCAGCGCGCGCGCGTCGGCTTCGGAATAGACGGCGACCGTCGCGATGCCGAGCTCGTGGCAGGCGCGCAAAATGCGGAGCGCGATTTCTCCGCGGTTCGCGATCAGGATTTTCTTGAACACCAGTCTGGTTTCCCGCGAGTCTTGTTTCCGAAGTCCCGGTGCTCAGGCCTTCTTCACGCGAAAGAGCTTCTGCCCGAACTCCACTGCTTTTCCGTTCTGCGCGAAGATCTCGGTCACGGTGCCGGATACCTCGCATTCGATTTCGTTCATGAGCTTCATCGCTTCGATGATGCAGAGCGTTTGTCCGGGACGAACGACGGATCCGACATCCGCGAAGTTCGGCGAATCCGGCGTCGGCGCGCGATAGAACGTGCCGACGAACGGGCTCGTGATGTCCACGCTGTCGGCGGGAGTCTCGGCCGCGGTCGCGACGGCCGCGATCGGCGCCGTGGAAGGGACGGGGTGAGGGTTGTGCGTGACCGGCGCCGGACCTGCCGCATGATGCACGACGTGAGCATGCGCGCCGCGCACGATGCGAATCCGCTCTTGCTCGTCTTCGTGCTCGAACTCCGCAATGTCGCGCTCGTCGAGAATGTCGAAGAGCGCGTTGAGCTTGTCGATGTCGATGGGCATCGCGCGCACTTTACGCCGACGCGCGGCCCGAGGAAAAGGCTTTAGCGCCCGGGCTCGAGCGCGTTCTGAGTGGAGGCGCGTACGGTATTGCGCAGATGAAGCGCGATTCCGTCGAGCGCCAAGAGATAACTCTCGCCGCCGAAGCCGCTGACTTTACCGATGCACGCCCCCGCGATTTTCGACGCTGCGCGGTACGCTTCGCGCGCTTCGGGATTCGAGAGATGCACCTCGACACACGGGAGAGACGTGGCTTTCAGCGCATCGAAGATCGCGAGGGACGTATGCGTGAAGGCGCCCGCGTTGAGCAAGAGCCCTGCGAATTTTTTCGGCGCGTCACCGATCCAATCGACGATCGTGCCTTCGTGGTTCGTCTGCTTGCACGTGACGTCGACGCCGAGCGTCTCTGCTCTCTTCGCGAGGCGCGCGTGGATCTCGCGCAATGTCTCGCGCCCGTAAATCTCGGGCTCGCGCGTGCCGAGAAGCTGCAAATTCGGCCCGGAAATGCAGAGAATCTGCATCTTTTTCTTCGCGCTCCGACCGGTCGTCTTCGCCACGCGGGCTCGCGCTACTGCAATTCGGAGAGGAGCTTCGGCGCGGCTGTCCGCATCAAGTAGCGGCCTTTGCCGAAATTGCCGTTCGGCGACATCGTGAGCGCCAAGAAGTACGTGTCGTTCAACATGCGAACGAGCGTGATCATCTTGTCGGTGCCGATGGAAACCTCGTGCGCTTGCCCGGCTTCGAGCATCTCCGTGGCGCGCTTGATTTGTCCGATGACCACCGAAAATTCGATGCCGACCATGTTGATGTCGAGCGGAGCATCGTCCCGCGCATAGCTCTCGAGCGCGATTCCGCTCGAGTCCATGATGAGGCCGGCAACACCGCCATCGGTCTGATCGACGAGGCTCTTCAGCGCTTCTTTGAACATTAAAGTCGATGCTACGGCGCGCGATGCTTCATCGTCAATCTCGGGTGCTTGACCCATTCGATGCGGGCGGTTTACGTTCCGCGCCCAATGCGCGCGAAGGCAGGGGCGCCGCCCCGCACGATGGTCCAAAAGATTCTCGCGGGACGTTCGCGCGACCCGGAAAATCTCGGCGATTCCGTCGATGCGAAGATCGATCACGTCGTCATCGCCCGCGAGCCGCAGAAGGTCCTCGCCGACCTCGGAAAGCCCACGGGCAAGGGCGGGCCCCAAGTCGAGGTCGCCGTCGTCTACGACACCACGTGCGTCACGACCGGCGATTTTCCCGGCCGTGATTTCGCATCGCGCGGCCTTCTCGTGGCGCGCGCCGGTGCCGGTTTTCCCGCCGCCGTCCATCTCGAGCGCTTCGCGAGCCCGGCTCGGCTTTGCCTCACCGACGATCCGCGCCTCAGTGGCGTCGGCGGCGTCGGCATGCTCGCGCTCGTGGTGAGCTCGCGAGATCTCGCGCGCGCGGTGTCGCATGGAACCGTCACCGTGCGCACGCCGCGAAGCGTGCAAGTCCTTCTCACGGGTCGCTTGCGTCCCTTCGTCGGTGCGCGCGACGTTTCGCTCGAGCTCGTGCGGCGTGGCTTGCCCGCGATCGTCCAGCGCGTCGAGAAGCAACGTGGCGCCGCCGTCGTCCTCGAGTTTGCCGGTCCCAGCGTGCGCGCGCTGTCGGTCGCCGAGCGGGCCGTCGTTGCGGGCATCGCGCCTTCGTGCGGAGCGGCTGCCGCGCTCTTCGCGAGTGACGAGCGCACGGAAGTTTTTTTGCGCGACGAGCGTCGAAGCAAAGCGCATCGCGCTCTCACGCCGGATCCCGGCGCGCCCTGCGACGAGGTCCTCAACATCGATCTCGGCGCCGTCGATCCTTTGGCCGTCGACGAGAACGGCGCGGTGCGAACCGTGCGCGACGTCGGCGCGCGCGAAATCTCGCAGGTCGTGCTCGGCGGCGACAGCGGCGTCACGTTGCGCGATTTTTTCGCGGTGGCCGCGCTCCTCAAAGCGAAGCGCGTTCCTTCGCACGTCGATTTTTTGCTCGCGGTCCCGTCGCGCCAAATTCTCGAGGTGCTCGCCTCGTCGGGAGCTCTTTCGGATTTGATCGCAGCCGGCGCGCGCTTGATCGAGCCCGACGCACGCTTGCTCGACGGCTCGCTCTACGCGGCGCCCGATCCGGCCACGAGCCTGCGCACGCACGAGCCCTGGCTTTCGTCGAAGAAGACGCCGCGTCCGCTCGTCGCATCGGCGGAGACGCTCGCGCAAGCGGTGGCGTCGGGAGCGCTCGGCGATCCGCGCGTGTTCCGTCGCCCCGTACGCCTGACGTTGCCGCGCGAGCTGCCCACCGACGACGTGCTCATCGCGCGCGCGATCCCCGAGAAAAAAGCCAAGAAACCGTCGAGCGAGGACTGATGCTGCGCGAGCCCCCCCGCGCATCAAGGCGAGGCGGTCGTGAATTTGCGCGTGGCGCTCGTGGATATTCTCGCGGTGCTGAGATCCGTCTCGGCGCCGTCGAATGCGTCGGTCGACGCGTAATCGGGAAAGCGTCGGGTGCTCCATGAATAAGCTGCGCCGCGCGTGAGGGTGATCCCCGTGGCGCTCGCGATCGGATCGAGCTCGACGCTGGCGTCCGCGGTGAGGACGCGGACGGTGGTCGCGGAGCCATCGGCGGGCGCGAAGAGCACCTCGTTGACGCCCGTGCCGTCGAATCGGAAGGAGGTCGATGCGTCGACGCTCGTGGCGCCGTCGTCCGGCGAGGTGAGTGACGAAGCCGCGAGAAATGCGATATCGAGCGTCGTCGACTGGCCTGACGTGGCATTTCCGAGCGTGTACGCAATCGCCGTTTCGCCGCCTCGCGTGGCGACGCCGCGTGCGTTCAGGCGATTGGCGGGCACGTCCGGCAGATCGAACGTGATCGAGCTCGCCGGCGCCGCGTAGTGCATCAGATAGACGGGAGTACCGCCCGCGCCGAAGTCGAGCCCGACGTCCGCGCTTTCTACTGAATAGCCGTCGGGAGCCTGCAAATTCAGCGTTCCGGGCGACGTGTCGATC
>JAICXU010000056.1 GCA_025934595.1 Polyangiaceae bacterium
ACGGTCAGAGCGTCCTCGACGTGCCGCTCGGCGTCGACACGTTCCGCGGCCTCGGCACGATGCTCGGCACGTGCTGCGCGACGGTGATGGCCGAGGGCACGTGCCCCGTGCTCGCGATGCAAAACTTGATGCGCTTTTATCGTCACGAGTCGTGCGGCCAATGCACGCCGTGCCGCGAAGGCAGCGCGTGGCTCTTTCGCACCGTCGACAAAGTGCTCGATGGCAAAGCCTCGATGCAGGAGCTCGACGACCTACATGACATCGCGAACAACATCATGGGCAACACGATCTGCGCGTTCGGCGAAGGCACGGCGATGCCCGCGCTCGGATTCTTGAAAAAGTTCCGTCCGCACTTCGAGGACTACGTGAACGGTCGCCGGAAACGCGAGGACGCGACGTTGCTCGTGGAGCAGCGCGCGGACCAGGACGCGGAGCAGGGCGCAGACCAAAGCGCGGAGAGGAATGCGGAGGAGACGCAATGACGCCGTGGCTGGGCCTGGTTTATTTCTATTTGCTCGCGGCGCTCACCGTGATCGGCGCGCTCGTCGCGGTCTTCAACACGAACCCGATCCGCTGCGCGATGGGGCTCTTGCTCCTCATCTTGTCGATGGCGGGTCTCTTCTTGGCGCTGCACGCCGAGTTTCTCGCGGCCATCCAGCTCATCGTCTACGCCGGCGCCATCGTCGTCCTCTTCTTGTTCGTCATCATGCTCCTCGGTCCGAGCGCGACGCCGCCTCGTGACCACAGAGGCCGCGTGATTCGCGCCACGGGCAGCGCGCTCTTCGCGATCCTCTCCGCCGGCGGAATGGTCCTCGCGTGGCGCGCGTCGCACTTCCCCATGATGCACAACGTCGATCACGACTTCGGCGGTGTCGGTGCGATCGGACGCGCGCTCTTCACCGACGAGGTTGCTCCGTTCGAGCTCTCGAGCGCTCTCCTCATGGTCGCCGTCGTCGGCGCCGTCGCGGTCGCGCGCGGAAAACAGGGCGTTCACAAACTCTCCGCATCCTCCAAAAGCGAGCCCACATGATCCCCGTCACGCATTTCGTGATGCTCTCCGCGGTCCTCTTCTCCATCGGAGGCATCGGGTTTCTCTGGAACCGCAACGTCCTCATCACGCTGATGAGCATCGAGGTGATGCTGAACGCGGTGAACCTCGCGTTCATCGCCTTCAATCGCATCCATCCCGAGGCCCTCACCGGTCAGCTCTTTGCCTTTTTCCTCATCGCGGCCGAAGCCGCCGAGGTCGCCGTGGGTCTCGCCATCGTGCTGTCTCTCTTCCGCTTGAAGCGCACGGTGCGCTCCGACGAAGCCGATCTCTTGAGAAACTGAACTCATCATGAGCTCCATTTTCCCCGCGGAAGATTACTCGCCGATCGCGCTCATTCTTTTGCTCCCGCTGCTCGGAGCCTTCGTGAACGGCATCTGGGGCCATCGCCTCGGCAAGCCCGCCGTGAAGCTGATGGCGCTCGCCGCCGTCGGCGGCAGCTTTCTCGTGTGCGTCGCCACCGTCGTGCAGCTCGCATTCACCGGCGGCGAGCACGAGCACCACCGCCTCGCTTGGACGGCGTGGGAGTGGATGCACACCACCGGCGGCCTCCAGCGCTCCAGCGTCCCCATCGACATGCGCTTCAGCGTCGACACGCTCTCCGGGACGATGATGCTCATCGTCACGGGCGTCGGCTTTTTGATTCACGTCTATTCGACGGCGTACATGGCGCACGACAAGAGCTTCGCGCGCTTCTTCTGTTATTTGAACCTCTTCATCTTCGCGATGCTCGTCCTCATCTTGGGCGACAACCTGCCGGTCTTGTTCGTCGGATGGGAGGGCGTCGGTCTCTGCTCGTACCTCCTCATCGGCTTCTGGTACGAGCATTTGCCGAACGCCGCCGCCGGCAAAAAAGCGTTCATCGCGAACCGCATCGGCGACTTCGGCCTCATCGTCGCGATGTTCCTCCTCGTGCATTACACGGGCGCGCTCGATTGGGTCGGCATGCAGAGCGGCGCGCATTCGCTGATGGACACACCGGCCGACGCGTTCCAAATCCACATTTGGCCGCCGGGTGGCGGAACGTATCCGGACATCGCCGGCCTTCCTCTTCACGTCCTCAATCCGGCGAAGCCGTTCACGATCACGGCCGCCACCGCCGTCGGTCTCATGCTGCTTCTCGGCTGCACGGGAAAGAGCGCGCAGATCCCGCTCTACGTGTGGCTGCCCGACGCGATGGCAGGTCCAACGCCGGTCTCCGCGCTCATCCACGCGGCCACCATGGTCACCGCGGGCGTGTACCTCGTCTGCCGCATGTCGTTCGTGTTCGCGCTTTCGCCGTTCGTCATGGCGTGCATCGCCGTCATCGGCGCGCTCACGGCATTGCTCGCGGCTTCGATCGCGCTCGTCCAGAACGACATCAAGAAAATTCTCGCCTATTCCACCGTGAGCCAGCTCGGCTTCATGTTCATCGGCGTCGGCGTCGGCGCGTTCACGGCAGGATTTTTCCACGTCATCACGCACGCGTTCTTCAAGGCGTGCCTCTTCTTGTGCGCCGGCAGCGTGATCCACGCGATGCACGCGCGCATCCACGACGGCGACGCCGCGCAAGACATTCGGAACATGGGCGGGCTCGGAAAGTACATGAGGATTACGCGCTGGACGTTCCTCGTCTCGACGCTCGCGATCATCGGTTGCCCTGGTCTCTCCGGCTTCTTCTCGAAGGACGAGATCCTCTTCCGCGCCTACGTGAATCACCCCGTGAATCCGTTCGCGCAGCGTCTCGCGGCGTTCCATCAAGACGTGTGGGTCTGGCCGACGTGGCTCGGTCCCGCGATTTACTTCGCAGGTCTCATCGCCGCGGCGATGACCGCGTTCTACATGGTCCGGTGCTACATCCTCACGTTCGAAGGCGAGTTCCGCGGCTGGACGATTGGCCGACCCTCGATGTTCAAGTCGAATCCGGACATCGACCCGCACGACCCCGACGCGCACCACGAAGATCTGAAAGAGCCGGGCCGTCCGCCTCACGAGTCGCCGCACGCGATGACGTATCCGCTCATCATCCTCGCGACATTTGCTGCGTTTGCCGGCTTGTTGAATCCCGCGCCGCTCACGAAACACCTACCGATCGAGCATTGGCTCGAGCCCGTGTTCGAGAGCACGAAAGATTCGATCATCACGCGCCCCGACGCCGACCACCTCACGTGGTCGCTCGCGCTCGGCGGCATCGCCGCGTTCGCGATCGGTACGTGGCTCGCGTACTGGATGTACATGCAGTCGCAGGGCGAGCCCGCGCGTCGCCTCGCGGCGAGCCAGCCGGCGCTCCATCGTTTGCTCCTCGACAAGTGGCGCGTCGACGAGCTCTACGATTGGGCCGTCATCAGCCTCGTCGATGCGCTCGCCGACACGTTCGCGTGGTTCGACGAATGGGTCGTCGACGGCCTCTTGGCGAAGGTCACGTCGGTCGTCGTCGCCGCGCTCGGCAACATCCTCCGCGTGTTTCAAACCGGCGTCGTGCACGGCTACGCCGCGCTCATGGTCGTCGGCATGGCGTGCCTCGGCTGGTTCTTCGTCGCTCCGCATCCCGCGACGTCGATGACGGAATCGAACGGCGACTACACGCTCACGGCCGGGCCCGGCATCGGATACCAATATCGCTGGGATGCGGACGGTAACGGCACGTTCGACTCCGACAAATTCGGCGATCAAACCAGCGTCAAGCTCCATCTCGACGCCGGCGCATCGAAGACCGTGCAGCTCGAGGTGAAAAACGCGTTCGGCCTTACGCGCTCCACGAAGATCGTGGTCAAGCGGCCCGAGCCGTCCGCCTCCGCGCAGCTCGTCGAAGTGGGGCAAAACTAATGGCCACGCAAACATCGCAGAGTATCGAGCAATCGCAGCGGCCGCCGTGGGTCGCTCCCCTCGCCGTCCTCATCGTCGCCGGCGCCGTCCTCGTCGGTCTGCTCTTCGCGTTCCATCAAGTCGACGCCGCCGTCGGCTTGGTGCAGAGCCTGGTCATCGCGATCGGCGAAGCGAGCCCGATCATCGTGCCCGCCGCCGTCGCGTGGGCGGTACCGAAACATCATGGCGTTCGCGTCCGTGCCGTCCTCGCGATCTTCGCGGGCTTGGCGATGCTGTTCCTCACGCAGACGCTCCCCGGAACCATCGGCGCCGACGGACAGACGCACGAATCGGGACACCTGCTCTCGTGGCTCCTCGGCCTTCCGCTCGCCGGCGCCATCGGCGTCCTCTTTTTGCCGCGACAGGCGCCGCGCACCGTCCAGCTCTTCACGATGCTCGTCATGTTCGCGTCGCTCGGCGTGGCGTTGCCGCTGCTCGGCGTGCACATGGGCGCGACCTACCACTTCAATCAAGACGTCCTGTGGATGCCGCGCTTCGGCATTCACTATCACGTCGCGATCGACGGCATCTCGCTCTGGCTCGTGATGCTCACGGTCTTCATCGTTCCGATCGCGGCCTACGTGTCGTTCGGCTCGATCAAGACCAGGATGAAGGACTGGTGCTTCGCGCTCCTCCTCCTCGAAGGCGCGATGATCGGCGCATTCGTCGCGCTCGATTTATTTGTATTCTACATCTTTTGGGAGCTGATGCTCGTTCCCATGTACGTGATGATCGGCGTATGGGGCGGTACCGATCGCATTCGAAGCGCGATCAAGTTCTTCCTCTACACGATGACCGGGTCGATGCTGATGCTCGGCGCCATCCTGTATCTCGCGTACACGTACGCGAAGGCGTCCGGCGGCCAGCTCTCCTTCGATTACTTCGATCTGCAGCGTCTCGTTCTGCCGCAGCACGTGCAGACGTGGCTCTTCGCCGCGTTCGCGCTCTCGTTCCTCATCAAGGTTCCGATGTGGCCGCTGCACACGTGGCTGCCCGACGCGCACACCGAAGCACCGACGGGCGGCTCGATCATCCTCGCTGCCGTCATGCTGAAGCTCGGCACGTATGGCTACCTCCGTTTCTGCCTCGGCCTCTTCCCCGAGGCTTCGGCGTGGGCCGCAGCGATGCTCGCAGGCGTGGCCGTGCTCGGCGGCATCATCTACGGCGCGCTCTGCGCGTGGAAGCAAGACGACGTCAAGCGCCTCATCGCGTACTCGTCGGTCGCGCATCTCGGTTACGTGATGCTCGGAATCTTCGCGTGCACGCAAGGCTCCATCGAAGGCGCCGTTCTCCAGATGGTGAACCACGGCATCTCGACGGGCGCGCTCTTCCTCTTGTTCGGCGTCATCTACGATCGCCGACACACGCGCCAACAAGAAGAGTTCGGCGGGCTCGCGAAGGTGATGCCGGTGTACGCGGCGCTGTTCGTCATCGTCACGCTCGCATCGGTGGGCCTGCCCACGACGAACGGCTTCATCGGCGAGTTCATGATCATCACGAGCACGTTCGCGAGCACCAAGATCGGCAAATTCAACGGCATCGACGCCACCGGCGCTGCCATCGGCGTCATTCTCGGCGCGGTGTACATGCTCGGCGTCGTGCAGGCGATGTTCTTCGGCCCGATCAAGAAGAAGGAAAACGAAAAGCTCGAGGACATCAATTCGCGCGAGCTCATCGCCGTCGCGCCGCTCGTCATCATGATTTTCGTCATCGGTCTCTTTCCGAACGTGTTCCTCACGCAAATCAAAGACGCCGCGCAGCGCATCGACGACGACATGACCTCGCATCTCGAGGCGCACCACGCACCCGACTACTACGAAGGAGCCATCAAGCTCGCTCCGCGTAGCTCGCTCGCGCCCCGCGCGCTTCCTTCAGCTCCCCCACCCGCGGACGCCCGCCTCTAGGCGACGGAAAAACCAAGACCATGCTGCTCGCATTCGCACTCTCGCCGTTTTTGATTCTGGGCATCGGCGCCCTGCTGCTCATGCTCGCCGAAGCATTCGCGGCGCCGTCGTCGCGGAATCGCGCCGGTGACAACGAGGAGAGCGCGCGCGGTCAAGCGCTGGGCGCCACGATGGTGTTTCTTGCCGCTGGCGCCTTCGCGGCCGGCGTCTGGCTATACGGCATCGACGATCTCGAAGGCGCGAGCTCCCTCGCGCCGTGGCTGATGATCGATCGCTTCACGGTGTTTTTCGAAATGCTCCTGTGCCTCGGCGGCGCGCTCGCATCTCTCCTCGCGGGCGGATATTTGCCCGAGCACAATTTGAACCGCGGCGAGTTCTATGCGCTCCTCCTATTCTCGACGCTCGGCGCGATGATCCTCGCCGCCGCCGGCGATCTCCTCACCGTGTTTCTCGGTCTCGAGACGATGTCGATCGGCGCGTACGCAATGACCGCGTTTCGCCGCACGTCGTCGCGATCGGCAGAGGGCGGGCTCAAATATTTCTTGCTCGGGTCGTTCGCGGCCGCGGTCATGCTCTATGGATTCGCGCTCCTTTACGGCGTGACTGCGCACACGGATTTGGCCGGCATCGGAGCCTCGCTGGCCGCCGGTAGCGCGAAGAGCCCATTCGCGATCCTCGCGCTGGCACTCGTGCTCGTCGGCCTCGTGTTCAAGGTGAGCGCGGTGCCGTTCCACATGTGGACGCCCGACGCGTACGAAGGTGCGCCGACGCCCGCGACGACCTTCATGGCGATCGCTGTGAAGAGCGCCGCGTTCGCGATGATGCTCCGCATTTTGCTGACGTCGTTCGGAACCGGCGCATGGATTTCTTGGGCGAGCGGATGGCCGCCGGTCCTCGCGTGGATCAGCGTGCTCACGATGACGGTCGCGAATCTCATCGCCGGCCGCCAAGACTCCGTGAAGCGCATGCTCGCGTACTCGAGCATCGCGCACGCCGGATACCTCTTGCTCGGTGTCGTCGCGTGCTCGCGATCGCCACAAGCCACCGCTTCCATTCTCTTCTACTTGCTCGCCTACACCGCATCGACCGCGGGCGCTTTCGGCGCGCTCATTCTTTGCGGCCGCCGCGGCGCCGAAGCCGTGAGCTACGAAGATCTCTCCGGCATCGGACGTCGTCATCCGGGAGCCGCGCTTCCCTTCGCGCTCTTCTTGCTCTCGCTCGCCGGAATTCCGCCGACCGCAGGCTTCTTCGGAAAGTGGTTCATTTTCCGCTCCGTCATCGACGGCGGCTTTTACGTGCTCGCCGTCATCGCGCTTTTGAACAGCGTGGTCGGCGCCTACTACTATCTCCGCGTCCTCGTGTTCATGTACATGCGCGAGCCCGCGGCCGGTGCGCCGGTCGCCACGCCGATGCGATCGGGCTACGTCGCCGCCGCTCTTCTCATCAGCGCCATTCTCGTCATCGCGCTCGGCATCACGCCTGGCACGACGCTCGACATGGCCCAAGCCGCGGGGCTCACGGGCTAGCCGCGTCCGTTGGAGTCGCGCGCTCGCGTGAGCCGCTTTTCGAGCCCGGCGCAACTCTTGAAGGTGCCACCACGTCCCTCATGAACCGTCCGCGCGCGCTTCCTCCACTTCTCACGATTTGCCTATTTTTCGTGGCAATCGCGCCGATCGCGGCGTGCCATGGATCCTCGACCGACAAGAGCGATGCGGCAACGACGTTGGCGCCGTCGCATTCGGGGGTGGCAGCCGTTCCCTCGACCCCGATGAACGCAGCCGCGCTCCCTTCGGCGAGCGTCGCGGCGATGGTGAACCCTGCGAATCTACCGCCGTACACGGGACCCACCGGATCGCTCGAGGGGACCATCTCGGTGAAGGGAGATCCCGCGCCGTCCGCGAACCTCGATTTGAGCCGATGCCCGCAGACCGCGAGCGTCTACGGAAAAACATTTCGCGAAGGCGCGACTCTGTCCGACGGCTCGCGCCAGCTCGCCGACGCGCTCGTCGTCATCACGGGATACCAGGGCGCGTACATTCCGGAGCGCCAGCCTTCGAAGACGCTCGACATTCACGACTGCGCGTACGCGACGCGCACGGTGGACCTCACGTACGGACAGAAGCTCCTCATCGCGAACAAGGACGCGAAGATGGTGTACGCGCCCGTGCTCGACGCGTTCCCCACGATGGCAGTGATGGTGCCCGCACCCAATGCCGATCCGATCACGCTTTACCCGGAAAAACCCGGGTTTTCGACGCTGAGCGACCGCATGGGCAGCCCGCTCACCGCCGACGTCTACGTTCTTTTGCAACCGCTGCACGCCGTGAGCGACACGTCAGGTCACTATCGCATCGACGGAATTCCGATCGGCAAAGTCGATCTCAACGTGCGTCTCCGCGCGATCAATCACGACGTCACGAAGCCGGTCGAGATCCACGACGGCGTCGTCGAGAAAATGGACGTAGTCGTCGAATACAAAACGCCGATCGTCAAACCCACGGTCGACGCGAGACCACGCAAGCCGAACCTTCGTTGACCCTTCGACAGGACGGCGTCACGGCAGGCAGATAGCGATGTTCTGCGGGATGTACTTCGGCTCGGGCTGACACGATGTTGCCGATGCGCAGTCCGCCGGACCTTCGCAGATGCGATAGGAGGCCGCGATGGTCGCGCAGTCCGTCGGGCTGCATGCGGACCGCGCGATGGACATGCTCACTCCGGCGTCGATCAATTCCGTGAACTTCACGCAGCAGTAGCCGGCGTCGCAATCGCTCGGGCGGAGACACGCGAGCGAAGCGTGATCGCTGGGGCACAGAGAGACGGACGTGCATTGCGCCGATTGGTCACCGCCGACGCAGCAGATCGAGTTGCCGCCGCAGGAGCCTGACGGCCAGCATGGGCCGCTGCCATTCTCGGGCCCGCCGTCGCTCTTCGCAGAGCCGGTGAATGACGACGTGCCGCACGCCGACGCGAAGGTGGCCCAGGCCGCGACCGCGACGAGCAGGCTCGCGCTCCCGAGGAGCGCGGAGGGGACGGGGAACATATCGACGAATATACTCAACGCCGCGCGGGTCCGAGATTTTTCGCGACGCGAAGAACGAGCGGATCCGAAGGATCGACGGCGATGAGATTTTTTTCGGCGCCGGCGCCCACTCTTCCCGCGCGGAGCGAAAGCTCGGCGAGCGAGACTGCCACGAGCGTGTCGTGCGAGCCGAACGGCGCGACGTGCTTCGCGAGCGCTTCACAATTCGGCTCGATTTGCGGCGAATCGGAGCTGAACGCACATGCGAGGAGACGATGACGCGCGTCGCCGCGCGCGAGCGGCGGCGGCGTTCGACCAAGACGCACGTCGGCTTCGACCGCAGCTTCGGGAGATACGGCGGCGCGATCGATCTTGCCGAGCGCGACTTGTCTCGCCGCTTCGTCGTTCACGAGCGTGTCGCCGGAGACGGCGGCGGCGAGCGCCGGCGGCGTCGCGCGATGCAAGGGATCGGCAGCCGTGATCGGAGCGACGAGCGCTTTGCCGAGATCGTCGCGATCGAGCAGCGCGGCTCGCGACGCGACCTCATCGACGTCGATGCGTCCGAGCGAAGCGCGCGCTTCGACGTCGTCGCGATCGGCTCGCAAGAGCGCTTCGTCGAGCGCCATTCGCGCGACGAGAGGAGATTGCGCGATCGAAAAAGATTGTCGTGCGTCGGCGCGGCGAAGCCGGAGCTCGGCGTTCGCGAGCGATGCGGAGAGAGCGCGCGCTTGGCGGAGCGCGCCGTCTCCCGCAAGTCGGACGGCGGCGTCGGCCACGATCTTCCATTTCGTCGGCGAGAGCTCCGCGACCCGAGAAAACGCGCTCGATTCGAGCTCGGGCTCGCCGTGGCTCTCGGCCCACGATGCGAGCGCGAGCCACGCGTCCGCATCGTCTCCGGCTGCGACCGTGAGCGCGACGAGGCGGTTCCGCGCCTCCGTCGCCGATCGCGAATCCTCGACGCGCGCGAGGAGGACTTGGCTCTTGGTCGATCGCGGATCGACCTCCGCGCCGCGCATCGCTGCTTGCTCGACTTGCACGCGATCGACGCCGCGCGCGATCTCGCACGAAGCACGAACCGCCCACGCCGGTCCATATTCTTCGTCGCGAAGCAGCGCGCGCGTCAC
>JAICXU010000691.1 GCA_025934595.1 Polyangiaceae bacterium
GCTCGCCTTTCGCGCCGGTGCGCGTTTCGGCGTAGTTGCTTCCGGAGGTCGCGAGCTCGTTCTCGAACACGATCGAATCGTTCGTCGGCAAATACGACGGATAGATCGCGCGAAGCCCGACCGCGCCGGCATCTGCGCCGGCGGGATTGAAGATCGGCAAAAAATTCGAGAACGTGCCGGACCCGCCGGCGTCTTCGAAGCCCGATGGTCCGGTGAAGTCCATGACCGCGAGCGTGTTCTTGTCGCCTGTTCCGAAGCCCGAGACGGCGCCGCCATACCAAGTGAACGCGACGTGCTTGCCATCCGGAGAAAACGCGGGAAGCGCAGCGCGGAGACTCGGCGGCAACCCCGCCGTCGTGATCGCGTTGCCCGACGGGATCCAGTAAAGACGGCTCGGTGAGCTCGTCGATCCTTGGACTCCGCTCGAATCCGTGAAGACGAACGAGCCATCGGGTGCGACGGCAGGCCACGCGAGGTTCGGCGTGCCCGCTCCTGGAACGACGGTTTCGTTCGTGCCGTACGTGCCGTGCAAATCGTAGACGCTCGACGTCACGTTGTCGGTTTGTTTGGTGATGAGCTGCGAGCCGTCACCCGAAACCGAATGACACACGCGGCATCCACTCGTGTCGGCCGTCGTCGATCCTGCCACGAGAACGGGGCTCGTCGATCCGCCCTTGATCGCGAGCGTCGCGGCACCAAAGCGATGGTTGTCGGGTAGCGCGCCCGGATAGTTCGTCGCGAGCAGCGTGCCGTAGGAATTGTAATAGACGGTGCCTTCGAGTGGCGCGCTCGCGATCTTCCATGTCTCGGTGAGCGGTCCGTACACGGTGCCAGCGACAGAGAGCTCGAGCGTGATCGTGACGGCTTCGCCGCCGTTCGATTCGGCCATTTGATTCCACGCGTCGATCGGAATCGGCGAATTTTGATAGCTCGCTGCGCCACCCGGTTTCGCGAACGTTCCCGTGTACTCGTACGCGGCTTCTTGAATGTGGAGGTAGAGACCGTCCCACACTTTGTCGTTCGTCCACTGCAAGAGCGGCGGCAGGATTCCGCGCGGCCACACCGTCGCGTCGTACGGATAGAGCATCGCGAGGTTCGCGTCCGCCGTCGGCGTGCCGGGAAAAATGCTGGGATCGGGAACGGCGCCGCCGAGGCCATTCCCGCCTACGCCACCGACACCGCCCGCGCCTCCCGCGCCCGCATCGTCGTCGATGCCCGCGCCGTTTTGCACGACGTGGAAGAACACGGTGACGGTCGTCGTCGCGACGTTCGCTCCGAGCGTCGCGCTGATCGTGGCTTTGCCTCCGAGCTTGCCGGATGGCGTGAAGACTCCGCTCGCGACGTCGATGGCGCCGATCTCGCCGCGATCGATCGACCACGCGGGATGCACGGCTATGCCGCCGACGGTTGCCGTGTACGAAATCGTCGGGACCGTTCCACCAGCGACGACGTCGAGGACTTTGTCGGCGGGAGAAATGACGATCGGTCCGACGGGCACCGCCGAATCGCTGCCGATGAATCCTCCGCCATCGCCGGGCGCGATGATCGATCCATCGGTGAAGGACCCGCCGCCATCGTCACCGCTATTGAAGATGCTCGAGTCGTCGGATCCACACGCTGCCGCGATCGCCGCAGAGGTGATGACAGTCAGGAAAAAGATCGAAGCGCGGGCGCGGAAGGCCATCGTGACAAGATAACACGCGACCGTCGTCCGAGCAGACGATCTGGGTTCCTATTCGGCGGTCGGGTTCGCGAGCTTTCGCGAGAACACGATCGCGTCTTTGCGCACGGAGGGCGACGAGCCTTCGCCGAGCACCATGTGACTCACGAGAAGGCCGGTGCGGCGGAATCCGCTGAAGACGAATGCCGATGCGAGCGCGATGTCGTCGCTCGGAACGAGCGAGAACGCGCACACCGCGCCCTCTTTGTGCAGCTTGTCGCAGAGCGCCCGGACCGAGGATGCCGTGGCGAGCGCCTCCGCGTCGCTCTTCGGCGCCGTGAGCAGCTCGACGAACGCATTGCCGAAGCACGCCTGCGATTCGACGCTGACGACGAGCTCGAAATTACCGCGCGCCGTCATCGAGAAATAGCGGCGCTCGACGTCACGACCGAACGGCTCGAACGCCGTCATCGCGCGGCCCGATTTCAACGCCGCCGCGAGCGGCTTCTTCGTGTCGCTCTCTTTGATGGGCGTAATGCGAGCGACAGGCAACGACATGGCCGCGAGCTCCTTCGCGCGTTTTTTCGCACGAACGAGTGTCTTTTCCGCGAAATCGTGCGCGCGCGTGTCGGTCGACTCGGGCGCGTCGTCGTCTTCGTCGTCCTCGATCGTCTCGATGGAAAGCGGAAGGCTCGGCGGGAGCGGCATGCCGCGACGAAGCGAGATGCGCATCTCACTCTGCTTCGGGCTCGGCTCCGGGATTGGTTGCAGCGTGGCGGCCGTCACCGGCGAGCCGAGCATGAACGCGTCGCTGCGCTTGTAGAAACCGGGGATGCTCGCCTCTTTGGCGAATCGCATCTTCACCCACGTGCTCACTTCGTCGCGCTCGACGAGCGTGTACACTTTTTCGACGCCCTCTTTGGCCGCGAACCTCATGACGAAGCGCTGCTTCGCGCTCGACGGCCCCGCCCGGAAATCGACCACGCGCATCGTCTTCGCGCGCCGGTGCACCAAGAGGCACAAGCTCACCGCTTCGTTTTGGACGAAGAACTCGTCGACCGCTTTCCTCGAGCCTTGCGCGACGATCTTCGCCGCATCCATTCCACCGCTCTTCATCGCAGTGTTCCCCGCCCATGCCTTCGCCACCATCACGTGCTCCGTCGAGCGCCCGAACGGGCGCATCCAGAAGGTCCCGAACCCCGTAAAATAAGCTCGATCCACGCGTGGATCGCGCA
>JAICXU010000348.1 GCA_025934595.1 Polyangiaceae bacterium
CGAGCGATCCGAGCGCGATGGCGACCAGCATGAGCCTCGCCGAGCCGATCGTTCGCGATCGACCTTCGAGCACCTCGACCTCACGTGCGCGCGCCTTGACTCCTTCTTCGTAGTGCGCGCGCGGATCCACTTCTCAAGCGGCTCGCGACGCGCGAGCAGGCGGCACGCTCTTCGCGCGGCGACGACCGGCGACGGAAGCCACGGCCACGGCGAGCCCCGGCAACGTCAGACGCATGTCGGAGTCGGCACGACGAAGCACGAATCCGCTCGACTCGAGACGCCGCAGCGCATCGCGCAGATCGGCTGCCCCGCCACCGACGCGATCGAGGAGACTCTGCATGTCGGCCTGGGCACGACGACGAGAGAGGCGAAGCAGCGCGCGCAAAATCGAATGCTCGTAATCCATGGCGAAACCTCCGAAACGCGACCCTAAGAGAATGCTGAACGTCCGTCCAGTTATCGGCGTCGATTTTTTTCGGAGCTGATTTCCTACCATGCTTTCACGGCGAAATGGCGCCGAGCTCGTGGAACGCGAAGCTCATTTCGTCGGTCACCTCGTCCACGAGCTTGCTCGTGGGCTTGCCTGCTCCATGCCCTGCTTTCTGCTCGATGCGCAACAAAATGGGGCGATTGTCATTCGGACCGGGCAACCCGGAGCCCGGCGGCGGATCGTTCGCGTGCTGCGCTTGGTCCATGCGGGCCATCATTTTGCGCGCGTGCATCGGGTCGACGCGTGAGTCGCTCTCCGCGCTCGTGAAGAGCATCGAGGGATAGCGCACGCCGTCCTTGACGTGATGGTACGGCGAGTAGGCGTAGAGCCACTTGAAGTCCTCGGCCTTGTCGGGATCGCCGTATTCGGGAACCCAAAGCTTCGCGATCCGGAATTGCGGATAACGGATCATGTCGGTGAGCGGCACGAGCGAAAGCCCGACGCGAAAGAGCTCTGGATGTTGCGTGACGACGGCGGCGACGAGGAGCCCGCCGTTCGAGCCGCCGATGATGCCGAGCTTGTCGGCCTTCGTGATTTTTTGATTCACGAGCTCCTCGGCGCACGCGACGAAATCGTCGAACACGTTCTGCTTGTTCTGCAGCATGCCCGCTTGATGCCACGCTTCCCCGAGCTCGCCGCCGCCGCGCAAAACCGCGGTGACCCATACTCCCCCTCGACGCACGGTGAGTAGCGCGCGCGAGCTGAACGCAGGAGTCTGGTTCACGTTGAATCCGCCGTAGCCCCAGAGCATCGTCGGGTTGTCGCCGTTCTTCACGAGGCCGTCTTTTGCGACCACGAACATCGGAATCTTCGTGCCGTCTTTCGACGTCGCGTACATGAGCTCGACCTTCACGTCGTCGGCGCGAAAGTTTTCACCGACGCGATCCCACGTGTCGCCTTTCGAGGTCTTCAGATCGAAGCGAAGGATCTCCGGCGGAGTGACGAACGAATAGAAATCGACGAACGCTTCGTCGCCGTCGACCGGACCCGAGACCGATGCCGTGCCGATGCCGGGGAGCTCGAGAGACCCTTTCGGCTTTCCCGTGAGATCGAAGCGCTCGATCTTCGTCGACGCATTTCTCAGGTACGTGACGACCGCGTTCTTGCCGATGAGCGTGACGTCATCCATGACGTCCGCGCTCTCTTGCACGATCTCTTCCCAATGCGTGCGATCCGGCGATTTGTAGTCGATCGCGAAGAGGTGGTACTTCGGCGCGCCGTCGTTCGTGCGCATGTAGAGCTTCTCGTCGCGCGGGATGGGATCGAAGATCGCCGCAGTGTTGACGGCGACCTCCGTCCATTTTTTCGCGTCTTTCGATTTGCTCTGGAGGTCGCGCAAGAAGACCTCGCTCTTGTCCCAGCCTTCGTGAACGCGAATGACGAGCCAGCGACCGTTCGGCGAGATCATGACCTGCGGCACGTCGGTCTTGTCGCGCGCTCCGCCGAAGACGAGCTCGTCTTCGCTCGGATCTTTTCCGATGACATGGTGAAAAATTTTGCAGAAATATTTCTCGTCGCCGGCGGGGACGCTGCCGGGCGTTGGATATCGCGAATAATAAAATTCTTTTCCGTCGGGCATCCACGCGACCGACGCGTACCGCGCATTCGGAATGTGATCGGGCAGATCCTTGCCGGTGCCGACGTCGCGGATGAAGAGCGTCGAGTCTTCGCTGCCATTGTCGCTTCGTCCCCACGCGACGAGCGCGCCGTCTTTCGACGGGTACCACCAGTCGAGCGCCGTCGTGCCGTCCGACGAGAGCGCGGAGACGTCGATGAGCACGCGATCGGGTCCGATCACTTTGTCGCGAACGTACAGCGTCGGCTGGTTGGCCGCTCCTTCGCGCTTCGTGTGGAAATAGCGCTTCGTGCCCTTTTTCGTGGTGCGAACCGACGGCGCGTTCACCGATCCGATGTGCAGGAGATCGGCGACCTCGGCCGCGAGCGCGTCGCGTCCGGGAATCTTGTCCAAGTATGCGCGCGTCGTGGCGTTCTCGGCGTCGGTCCACGCCTTGACCTCGGGCGAGTCGCCGTCCTCGAGCCAACGATAAGGATCTGCCACTCTCACGCCGTGGAGCGTGTCGACGACGTCGTCCGTGCGAGTACGCAACGCCTGTTTCCTTTCGGTCGGCGGCTCGCCATGCCGCGCGACGAAGGGCGCTGGCGACCGCGCCGGCACGTTCGTGTCGCCGCATGCGATCGACAGGGCCGCGACCGCTGAAGCGAGCCAAACGCGGGTGCCCTTCATGGGGCGCATCCTAGTTTCAATTTCCGCGCTGCGCCGCCCAAAAGTCTCGTGTTCCCTTTCGCAAAGGAACGCGTCATCATCCGCGGCGATGACGCGCTTTGCACTTTTCGGGGTGGGCCTCTTCGCGGTTTTACAAAACCCCGCATGCGACAAAATGAAAGCCATGCTCGGCAATCAACAGGCCGCGCCCGACGAAACCACGATGGCGCCGTCGCCCGTGATCACGCCCGAGCAGCAGCTCATGAACGAAGCCGACCAGCTCTGCACCGCCGGCGACTGTCAAAGCGCGCACGATCGTCTGGCAGTTGGCCTTCCGCCCGCGTCTCCGTTGCGTCAATCGGAACAATTCAAGGCGCTCGAGAACAAATGGGCGAACGGAGTCGTAGCGGGAGCCCTCGACGACCCCGATGTCATGACGCGACGCAAGCAACTCGCTGACGTCATCGCCTCGCCGGCCGTCTCGGCGGACCTGAAGACGCGCGCACAACAAGACCTCGCGACGATGCCGACGAAGCCCCTTCCCGATTTCGTGCTCGACGGTGGATTGAACCGAAGCACGCCGGACGCCGGGCTCGTGAGGAAACCGAAGAAGCACCATTGAGGCCGCTCGCGCTTCTGTCGAACGACGATGGCTACACGAGCGCGGGCATTCGTGCGCTGAAACGCGCGCTCGAGACGTTCGCGGATGTGGTCATCTGCGCACCGGAGACCGAGCAAAGCGCGGCGAGCCACGCGCTGTCGTTGAACAAACCGCTTCGTTTGCGATCCGTCGAACCCGGCATTTTCGCCGTCGACGGGACGCCGGCCGATTGCGTGTATGTTGCAATTCATTCGAATCGGGTGTTGCCGAGAAAGCCCGACGTGGTCGTCTCGGGCATCAATCACGGCTTGAACCTCGGGCAAGACGTCTTCTATTCGGGCACGGTCGCCGCCGCTCGCGAAGGCGCCTTGCGAGGGGCGCCCGCGATCGCATCGAGCGCGCATCCGAAAGCGAATTTCGACGAGGCCGCGCGGGTCACGGCCAAGCTCGCCGAGACGGTGCTCGGATTGGCACGTGGCGAAGGCGGACTGCTCCTCAGCATGAATTTCCCGCGCGCGTGGACATCGGTACGCGCCACGCGTCTCGGCGCGCGCACGTACGAAGAGATCTGCGACTTCCGAAAAGATCCGCGCGGCCGCGAGTACTTGTGGATCGGCGGACCCAGCGTACGACACGAGCACGGGCCCGGCACCGATACCGAGGCCTACGACGACGGCGTCGTATCGATCACGCCGCTCCTTCTCGACGCTACCGATCCCGATTACGGCGAGACGCTCGGCACGATGCTCGCTGGCCTCCAACCCTAGACGCGCGACGAATCTGCGCGCTATCCCCAAAGCGAATCATGAAATCGAAAACGAAATCGAAGAAGGCTCCCGCGAAAAAAGCGTTCGCGAAAAAAGGGCATCCGCATCCGAGCAAAACCGTCGGCCCGCGCGTCTCTCTCGTGCCGTCGCAAGAAGTCATCGCATACGCCGCGTCGCACATTCGCGACATCGCCGATTTTCCGAAAAAAGGAATTCTGTTCAAAGACATCACGCCGCTCCTCGCGAGCCCGCGCGCGTTCCACATCGTGCTCGACACGATCGCGGAACGGTTCATCGGCGAGCACATCGACGCCGTCGTCGGAGTCGAAGCACGCGGATTCATTTTCGGTGGCGCGCTCGCTGCGCGTCTCAATGCGAGCTTCGTTCCGGCGCGAAAACCAGGGAAATTACCGGGCGTCAGCGACAGCGTGAGCTACGACACCGAATACAGCCAAGCCACGCTCGAAATGCACAAAGCCTCCATCCGCGAGGGCGCGCGCGCCATCGTCGTCGACGATCTCCTCGCGACCGGCGGCACCGCCCGCGCTGCCGCGGAGCTCGTACGCAAACAAGGTGGCTACGTGATCGCGTACGCCTTCGCCGTCGAGCTCTCGTTCTTGAATGGCCGAGAAAAATTACTGCCCGTGCGCGTCGAGAGCGTCATCACCTACTGAAAAAAGAAAAAGGGAGATGCCTTCCTCCGAAGGCACCTCCCGATAAAAATCTGTAATGAACCGCCAAGGCGCCGAGAACGCCGAGTAG
>JAICXU010000661.1 GCA_025934595.1 Polyangiaceae bacterium
ATGCGCGACAATCGCGTCACGCACGCGCTTTGCATCGGCGTCGAAATGGACGCGTGGCCCGGCGTTCATGCGCTGGCGCTCGCACATCCGAATCTGTACGCGAGTGTGGGCGTGCACCCGGATTACGCCGATCTCGACGAGCCCACTGTCGATTTGAAAGACGCGCGCCATGTGCTGCTCGCGATGGATCTCGGGAGCAAAGTCGTCCCCAGCGATTTGCGCGTGACCGGATCGCACGCGGTCGTCGTGAGCGGACCGAACGCGGGCGGAAAAACCGTCGCGCTCAAAACGGTCGGCCTCGCGGCGCTGTCGATCCGCGCGGGTCTTCCCATCGCGTGCGCGCCCGAGAGCACGATCGGCATCTTCGACAGCGTGCTCACCGACGTCGGCGACGACCAGAGCATCACGAAAAATCTCTCCACGTTCAGCGCTCACGTCTCGAACGTCGTTCGCATTTTGGACGGCGCGCAACCGGGCGCGCTCGTGCTGCTCGACGAGCTCGCGGGCGGGACCGATCCTCGCGAAGGCGAAGCGCTCGCGGCCGGCGTGCTCGATTCACTTTGCGCGCGTGGCGCGGCCGTCATCGCCACCACGCACTACGAAGGATTGAAGGCGCTCGCTCTCGCCGATCCGCGTTTCGAAAACGCATCGTGCGGATTCGACATCGCCACGATGACGCCCACCTTTCGCATTTCGCAGGGAATTCCCGGCAAATCCAGCGCGCTCGCGGTGGCGCGCCAATTCGGCATACCGAGCACCGTGATCGATCGCGCGGAAAAATTTTTGACTCGCGAGGATCGCAACTTCGACGCGGTCGTCGAAAAGATGCACGAAGAACGTGCCGCCCTCGAGCTCGCGCGCAACGCCGCCGACACGCGCGAGGCGGAGGCCCGGGAAGCGAAACAGCGGCTCGAGGAGGAAATCGAGCGCGCCAAAGCACGTGAAGAAAAAACCATCTCCCGCGACGCCGAGGCGCTCGTGGCGGGGCTTCGTCGCGCGAAGGAAGATTTGCGTGCTGCGCAAGCGAAGCTTCGAAACAAAAAGGTCGACGAAGCGGATCTCAAAGAGGCGGCACGCGCGATCGATCGTGTCGCAGGCAGCGTGGCGATCGGCGGAGAGCTCGAGCGCGTGACCGGACGCGAGCCGCAAAGTTGGCGCGCCGACGTCCCGAAAGACGAGCTTCGAAGAGGCGCTAAGGTCTACGTGCCGCGTCTTCGCGCCGTCGCCGAGATCCTCGACATTCAAGGCGACGACGTGCGCGTCACCGCCGGTGCTCTCAAGATGACGCTGCACGCGAGCGAGCTCCGAGCCGCGCTCACGGCCGAAAAGCCGAAAGAGGAAAAGCCGAAAAAACGGCCCTTTTCGTCGTCACGCGCGTCGTTCGACAACGCACCGCTACAGACGCGCGACACCACGTGCGATCTGCGCGGCCTTCGCGTCGACGAGGCGCTCTCGACGGCGGTCACCTTCCTCGACAAGTCCGTGCAACAAAAACGCGACGTCGCATTTCTCGTGCACGGCCACGGAACGGGCGCCCTGCGCGAATCGATCCGCGAGGAGCTCGGTCGCAGCCCTTACGTCGCGTATTTTCGGTCTGGCACACACGACGAAGGCGGCGAAGGCGTCACCGTCGTGTGGCTCGCGTAGAGCCGCGCGCCGCATCGGTCGACTTGGTTGGCGACGCCCTCCCGCACGCGGCGTCGAGCCTCGCGTTGTCCGCTTCGAGGCGATCGATGCGCGCGTCCTGCTCTTTTACGATCTCGTAGAGAGCTTTCACGGACGCGAACGCGATGCCGTGCGCGTCGATCGGATCGTACGCGCGATCGGTGGCGCCGAGACCGAAAGCGGCGTGGAGATCTTGCGCCATCGGACCGAGATGACGCACGGAGGGATCGTCCGTTTTGTACGACCACGTCGACATCGGCACGCTCGCGAGCGCATCGAGCACGTCGCGATCGCTCACGGGGGTGATGTTCGTCTTGGCGTTGCGGTCGCTCACGCAGAGCGGCGCGCAACCTTGCGGGCACGTCGGTTGCTCGGCAGTGGGCGAGAAGCACGTGGGCTCGCCGCTCACGGGACCTTCGTCCGCGCAACAAAGCTGGCCCGCGCCGCAGCACTGCGATCCGCAACACGAGCCCGATCCGCCGTCGGCGTCGCAGCTTCCGCCGGGCCTCGTGCAAGGCGGCTCCGTGCACGTGCCGGATCCGCAATACGATTTCGATCCCGTGCACGTGACGCCACACCCTCCGCAATTGTGCGGATCGTTGTCGGTGTTCACGCACGCGCTGCCGCAACACGTCCGAGTCTGGCCGCAAGCGGGCGAGCACGATCCGCCGCCGCCGTCGCCGCCTCCTCCCCCGCCGCCGTCTTTCGATCCTGAGCCGGAATCGGTGGATGAACCGCTGCCGCCGTCCGGCTCGGGGGTGGTCGTGCCGCCGCATCGAGCGACCAAAAAAATCAGCCCGACGAGCGAGAGAGACGAGGCAATGGTGCTTCGCATGGTGAACCTGCCTTTCATGGCGTTGTTTTCGAAATCACGACTTTCTGCTGACCGATCTCGAGGCGAAAAACCCTATTTTCCAAGCCTTTTCGTGCAACCGCGCGATCGAGAGCGCGCGGCGCATCGCCGACCTCGTCGACCGAATTGACGAACGTGTCGAAGTGAATCGGAATCATGTATTTTGCATGCAATAGCTCGAACGCGTCGATCGCTTCGTTCGGATCCTCGTGCACCGATTCCATGAACGAGCGCGGCTCGACGGGACCGATCGGCAAGAGCGCGAGGTCGATGCTCGGAAATCGCTCCGCCGTTTCCACGAAGTCGGCGCGATTGAACGCCGTGTCGCCTCCGTAATAGACGGTCATGCCGTGGTACTCGAGCACCCATCCGGTGTAGCTCGTTTTCATCCACCCCGCGTCGATGCCGTAGCGCATTCCGTTGTGCTGCACTTTGACGGACGTGATCGTGAGCCCGCCGAGCCCCGGCTCGTCGGTGTCGGCCGCGCCGTCGGCG
>JAICXU010000512.1 GCA_025934595.1 Polyangiaceae bacterium
CGTCGACCTCGCGGCGTTCGCTCCGGCACGCTCGGAAATTTGCATCGAGCGCATCGCAAAAGTGATCGAGTCGCCGCCGACGAACACCTCGATGCGCCTGTGCCCGGCCGCATCTCGCTCCGCCGAGACGATCGACGAAGAAGACATCATCGAAGCGCACAAGCTCGGAGCGAAGACGCCGTCGAAGACGCTGCCGCTACCGAACGCACGAGTCAGCACCGACACGATGACGAACGCGACCATCTCCGCGGCCTATCGCTCGATGCGGCCGCGAAAAACGACGGTGGCGTACGGGGCGGGAGCGCTCGCGTTCTTCGTTGCATTCGGTTACCTCGTGCACTCGCGCAGCGACGCGAGCGCGAACGAAACCACCCTCGAATCCGCCACTCTACCTGCGGCGGCGGTCGCGCAAGTCGAAAGGACGAACAAGAAAGCAGAGCCCGTGATCACGGTGGCGAACACGGCGACGACGCCGAAGTTCGTTGCGACTCCGGTCGCGCACACGGCCACGCCCGAGCAGCCTGCGCCGACGACCGCCGACAGCACGAAGGAGCCGCCGCAACCCGCGACGGCGCCTCGTCCGCATCGCAGGGCGCAGGAAATGTCGAAGTACTTCGGTGGTCGAGATTAGGTTCGAGCCAACTTGCGGGGAAAAAGCCCGATGACCAAAACGTCGAAGATCGCGGTGCTGTTGCCGATGATGCCGATGCTCCTGTTCTCCCCGCTCGCGCGCGCGGACGACCCGAACGTCGATCGTGCGCAGGCGGCTTTCGATCAAGGCCGGAGTTACTTCGAGGGCGAAAACTACGTCGCCGCTTGCCCGAAGTTCGAGGAGAGCAAGCATCTCGCAAATGGGCTCGGCGTCACGCTCTACCTCGCGGCGTGTGAGGACGCGATCGGAAGGCACGCGACCGCGCTCACACTCTATCGCGAAGCGGAGACGATGGCGCACATACGCGGTGACGCGCGTGAAGCGATCGCTCATCAAGCCGTGATCGATCTCGACGGCAAGGCGGCGCGCATTCGCATGCATCTTTCGAAGGCGAGCCCGCAAGCGGTCGTCACCGACAATGGCCACGCGGTCGGGGTCGATTCCCGCGGTTTTGCCGCCGATCCGGGCTGGCACAAGCTGACGGTCTCCGATGGCGGAGCCAAGTGGCAACAGAGCGTGCGCGTTCCCGAATCCTCCGACGACGCGTCGCCGCCGGTGCTCGACGTCTTCGTGCCGGCGCTCGATCACTCCGATCCGCCGAAGGCGGCGCCGCCCGCGCCGCCGCCGCCCGTGAGCTCGACGTCGAACGGCTCGACCGAGCGCGCGATTGGGATCGGCCTCGCGGCCGCGGGCGCAGTCGGTATCGGTCTCGGCGCGTATTTCGGCGCACATGCGATGTCGCTGCGAAACGAGTCGAACGACGTCGGCGGCGGCTGCGACGCGAACGATCAATGCGATGGACACGGTCAATCGCTTCGTTCGAGCGCGCTCGACTCGGCGACGATTTCGACCGTGCTCTTCGCCGTCGGCGGCGCGGCCGTCGTCGGCGGGGTCGTGCTTTACATCGCCGCGCCGTCGCCGAAATCGGACATGACGGTTGCGATCGGCCCGACCGGCGCCGTGTTCCGAGGGAGCTTCTGATTCATGCGCGCCACGTGCATCGCCCTCGTCGGAGCGCTCGCATTCGCGATTGCGCCGACCGGGTGCGCGACCGTCATCGGTCTCGACAGCGGGCATCCGCCGTCCGACGACGGCGGTGATCCCGAAGGCGATTCCGCATCGGCGAGCGCGGACGCGTCGTCGACCGCGGACCCTCTCGTGTGCGCGCCCGACACCGCGGACTGCAATGGAGATCCGAAGGACGGGTGCGAGGCTTCGCTCACGACGCCGCAGCATTGCGGCAGCTGCACCAACGTGTGCGGTCCCGGCCACGACTGCAGCGCCGGAACGTGCTGTCTCGCCATCAATCAACCCTGCAGCCGTGACGAGGATTGCTGCACGGCGAAATGCGAGAGCAACAAGTGCTCGAAGCCGGGCTGATCCCCCGCTATTTTTTTTCGAGCTTCGCCGCCGCGCGATCGAGCGTTTTTTCGAGATCGTCGATCTTCGCGTGAAGGCTCGCCTGCTTCCGCCACATCGAGAAGAGCCACACCATCAAGATCACCCACAGCACCGAGTAAGCGGCGACGAGCAGGTTCGCGCCCGAGTGTTGCTCGGGTCCTCCTTCGACGGCTTGAAAGCTCGTCGCACGACTGTCGGGAGTTGCGCTCGCGGAGGCCGACGGCGCGGGATTCTGTTCGAGAGCGCTCATGCTTCAATCCGATCGTCGAGGCCGAGGTCGATGGCATCTTCTTCGAGCATCGCGAGGCGCTCTTTCGCGAGCTCGAGCCGAACACGCGCCCAGAGAAGCGTGATCGCGAACAACGTGAATGCAGCAAAGCCGAGAGCGAGGGCGATCTTCATGTCGGGATGATGAAGACCGCCGCCTTTGCCCGTGATGACGGTGGGATGCTCGCCGCTCCATTTCTGTACCGAGAAATGGATGATCGGAAGATTCGCGGCGCCGAGAATCCCGAGCGCGGCCGCGAATTTTCGCTCGCCCTCGCCGTCTCCCGCGAATCCGCGAAGCACGAGATACGCGACATAAATGAGGACTTGTAGAAGCGCGGTCGTGAGGCGCGGATCCCACGTCCAATAATATCCCCACGCCTTCGCGGCCCAGAGCGGGCCCGTCGTGAGGACGATCGCGCCGAACGTGACCGCGAGCTCCGCGCCCGCGCGTCCGAGCGCGTCCCACTTCGCCGACGGCTTCACGAGATATCCGGCCGAGCCCACGAAACACGCCGTCGCGCCGATGTACATCGAGTACGCGGATGGCACGTGGAAGTAGAAAATCTTCTGCACGATCCCCATGACCTTCTCGGTGGGAGCGCGCTCGAACACCCAATAGATCGTCGTGAGAATCAGCGCCGTCGTGACCGCGACGAGGATCGCGAAGATCGCATCCTGCGCAGACTTCTTCGGAGCAGCAGTCGCCGTTGGCATGGCGCGATCCTAATCGCTTATGGAGACGTGGTCTCGATTTCGGCAATGACCTCGTCGAACCAGCGTTCCACGGTAGCTCGGAACGGCCACATCCAGCCGTAGTCGGGCCCCACGAAACGATCGACGATGTGTTTCTTGAGCTCTTTCGCTCTTTCGATGCCCGCGGTCTCGTGCGTCGCCTTGATGGTCTCCGTGTACGCCTCCCACTCGATGCGCGCGCGACCGTACGCGAGCCCGAGCGGAAAAAACGGCACGAGATAGACGAACCCCATCACGACGTCTCCCATTCGCGCGCGCTGGCGAAGATGCACGCGCTCGTGTCTCAAAAGGACGTAGCGCTCGACGTCGCTCATTTGTTCCCATGCGTCGGGCACCCAGAGCTTTCCGAAGAGCACCGTGTGGTAGCGCGTCGCGTAGGTGCGCATGCCGCCGACGGTCACGATCGCGAGAGCGACGTGGATCGCGCGTTGGAGCTTGCTATGGCGCTTCGGCAAAATTTCGAACGAGGGAAACTCGCTCTTCATTTCCGCCAAAATCCCCTGAAAAAGGCTCATTTCGCGAGCGCCACCTTTTGACACGTCGGGCAATAATACGTCGATCTCTTCTGCGCGCCCTGCCGGAGCATGCGAATGCGACCGCCGCACGTGAAGCAAAGCTCGCCGCTTCGTTTGTAGACCCACTGCCTGCCGCCCGCGCCCAGGCGCGTCGTGCGCATGCCGGAGCCCGGCGCGAGGTTTCGCTGCATGATCCTGCGCGCATGAGCGAGAAGCGTACGGGCGCGCTC
>JAICXU010000222.1 GCA_025934595.1 Polyangiaceae bacterium
AGCAGCGCGTGACGATGGAACCAGCGTGAATAAAGCCCGATCGCGATCGCCGGGAACGTCTGCAGCATCCACACGCCGCCGAGCAGCTGCAGCTGAATGGCGAATTTTTGCGGCACGAACAAGATGAACGCGAGCGCGCCGAACTTCACGACGAGCGACGCGAGCTTCGCGACTTGCGACTCCTGTTTTTCGGTCGGCTTCTTGTCGATGAATTCTTTGTAGATGTTGCGCGTGAAGAGATTCGCGGCTGCGATCGACATGATCGCCGCCGGTACGAGCGCGCCGATCGCGATCGCGGCGAACGAGAAGCCGACGAACCAGCTCGGAAACGAATCCATGAAGAGCGCCGGCACGGCGAAGTTCGCGCCGTACTGTTTGAAGAGATCCGCGTACTCCGGCTTCTTCGCCACGCCCGCCGCGAGCGCCATGTAACCGAGCAGCGCGATCAGGCCGAGCAAGAACGAGTACGCGGGGAGGAGCGCGGTGTTGCGACGGATCACGTCGCGGCTGTTCGAGCTGAGGACGCCCGTCACCGAGTGCGGATAGAAGAAGAGCGCGATGGCGGATCCGAACGCGAGCGTCGGATACGCGGTATACGCGCCGAGATTGCCGCCTTTGGGCGCGGCGAAGATCAATTTCTCCGCCGGCACGGCAGAAAATATTTTTCCGTACCCACCGAGCTTCATCGGGATGATCACGACGGCGGCGATCACCGTGATGTAGATGATGGCGTCCTTCACGACGGCGATCATCGCGGGCGCACGTAGCCCGCTCGAATACGTGTAGGCTGCAAGTATCAAGAAGGCCACGAAAAGCGGCATTTCGGCCCAAATTCCCGTGCCCTGGAAGCCGAGGCCGGCGATCACGACTTGGATTCCGACGAGCTGGAGCGCGATGTACGGCATCGTCGCGAGGATTCCGGTGACGGCGATCGCGAGCGCCAGCCACGTGCTGTCGAAGCGACCGCGCACGAAATCCGCGACCGTGATGTATCCGTGTTTCTTCGACACGGACCAAAGCCGCGGCATCACCACGAACACGAACGGATACGCGATGACGGTGTACGGCAACGCGAAGAAGCCGAGCGCGCCGGCGCCGAAGACGAGCGCGGGCACCGCGATGAACGTGTAGGCCGTGTAGAGATCGCCGCCGAGCAAGAACCACGTGACGATCGTTCCGAAACGGCGACCGCCGAGGCCCCATTCATGGAGCTGATCGAGGTCTCCCGCGCGCCATCTCGCCGCGACGAATCCGAGGACGGTGACGAGCGAGAAGAGAGCGATGAAGACCGCGGCGGCGGCGCCGTTCACTCCGCTCACGATTTTTTCCTCGTCGCGAAATAGGCGTACGCGGTGATGGCCGCGCCGATCGGAATCCAGAGAAATTGGTACCAGTAGAAGAACGGAATGCCGGCGAGCTCGGGATCGACACGGTTGTAGAACGGCACCCACAGCGTGCCGATGAACGGCACGATCAAGAGCGCGACGAGCATCGGCGTGAGCCGCCCGTTTTCTTTCGGCGCCGTCTTCATGACGACACTCCTAACGCGAAATTGCCCTTATTGGAGCGCGTTTTGGCACGCCGTCTGCGCGTTGCATCCGGCGCACTGCACGCAGGCCGCGACGCACTGATTGTCACACGTGGTTTGGACGCTTTGGCAATTCGATCGACAGCTTCGGCCGCTGCCGCCGGTGCTGCAGCCGCTCTCGCATTGCGTCTCCGTCGTCTGACAATCGGTGGCGCATTTCTTGGCGTCCGTCGTACACGTGGCGTCGGGAGCGCACGACGAGTCCGCCACGCCACCGTCCGATCCGCCGGATCCACCTTCGTCGCCTTCTCGTCCGTTTTCGAACTGTCCGAAATCGTGCGTGCACGCGAAGATCGGCGCGCATGCGATTGTCCCGAGCACCCCGCTGAAAACCCAAACACCTGCGCGCATCAGAAGGTTCCTCTGATGCCCGACCACGACGGCGAGAGCACCGGAGAGATCGTCGCGGCGGTGGTGCCATTCGACTTCGGGATGCTGAGCACGTAGAGCGTCACGCCGACACCGAGACCGACGACGCCGAGCACGAGCCCCACGTTCGCGATCGTTTGCTCCGTTTTCCCGCGGCTGATCTCACTCGATTGGGCCGGCGGACACGCGCTCGTCCCGCATTTTTGCTGCAAATCGCTGTACGTGCCGTTCGCGAGCACGCCGGCCACGACGAACGTGACGAGCCCCGCCGCGCCTACGCCGCCGGCAATGTACGCATAAGGACGAAGCTTCGTGCGATCGAAGCCGGTGGGCGACGCGGACGCGTTTGCATCTGCGGTCGTCGCGTTCGAAGGCGAAGACGACGCGGGTAGCGCGCCATTTTGCGCAGCGTCGATCGTGATCTCGTCGGTTTTTCCTTGTTGCACGTTGACGCTTTGTCGAACCGGCGCTTGGCCGGGCGTCTCCACGACGATCTCGGTCGTGCCGGGAACGACGGGCGCGGGCTCGGCCCATCCCGCGCGCCGAATGTCTTCGCCTCCGACGGTGAGCTTCGTGTCGTCGGTCCCGTGATCCACATGCACGAGCACGAAGCCGAGCTTCGGCTTCAGCGCATTGCGTTCCGCGTCGGCCGTCTCCGCTGCTTTTTCATAACGCCCATCTTCTTTCGCGTGCTCGCGTGCCTCGACCGCCGTGCGACCGAGCTCGACGTACGCTTGGACGGTGTGGCCGCCTTCACGAAGCGCGCGCGCGTAATAGAGGCGCGTGTTCGGCGAGGCGACGATCTCGTTCGAGGCGTTGAACTCCGCCGCCGCGTCGTCGAACTTGCCCGCTTCGTAGAGCGTTTTTCCGCGTGAGAATCGCGCTTGCGCCTGCTCGCGCTGCACGTCGGTCGCAGCTCCGGGATCGACGCCGGCCGCGAACGCAGGCGTCGCCATGCACAATGTCGCCAAAATCGAAAAGGTGCAGATTGCACGCATTTTCTCGGCTCTCCTCAGATGCCCTCAGGCTCGTAACTCGAATGCGGCGGACGCTTGTGCGTTTTCGCAGGCGCCGCGGGATGGGAAGACTGTACGCCGGGATTCGTCGAATGCGAAATCACCGGATGCGACTCCGTCGGATTCGACGGCGGCGGCGTCGTGCTCTCTCCCTCCGTGGGCGTCGCCTCGTGCGTGGGAACCGGCTCGGCGACGAACGTGTCGGCGGGAGGCGCCGAGGCCGTCGCAGCGGCGGCCGTCTCGACTTGCGTCGCAGTCGCGGGTGGTGGCGGCGCCTGCACGGTCGCCGTCGGCTTCACGGCGGTGGTCGATTTCGCAGGCGTGTCGTCGCCCTTCGTAGCGTGCTTCACGACTCCGATGAGCAAGAGAAGCGCCGCTCCTCCGACGACGCCGATCACGATCGCGCGTCGCTTTTTTTTCTGCGGATCGTCGGGCGGCGGAATGACCTCGATCTTGGGATCGGTAGCAGCGACCGCGTGCACCGCGGGCGCAGAAGGCATGTCGGTCCTCGCCGGCGTGACCACGGGGGCGATCGTCGCGATCGGCTCGGAAGGGCCGGGCTCCGGCGCAGACGTGATCTCGACGGGCGGAGTTACGACGGCGGGAGTTACGACAGCCGGAGGCGGCGTGACGCTGGCGACGTTCGGCGATGACGACGCCGCAGGCGGGAGCGGCGGCGCGATCGATTTCGGTCGGAGCGGCGGCGGCATCGACTTCTTCACGCTCGACGCCGGCGCCTTCGACGGCTTCGGCAGCGCAGCCATCTCCTGCGTCTCGTCCTCGACGAAGAGATCGTCGTCGGCGATCGAGTCGATTTCGACGCGCTTCGTTTCGTCGACCTCTTCGTCCTCGACCGCGAGGCTCGGGAGGCCGAGCCCCTTTTGCGTGGTCTTCCCGCCCAGACCTTTTTGGGTCGTCCCGCCGCGCGCTATCGCCGGAACCGGCTTTTTTTCCGTGGATTCGAGATCATCGGGCTTGGTCGTTTGCGTCGCGTCCGCGGACTTTTCCGGGGTCGATTCCGTCTTCGTTTCGGCTTTCGCTTTCGCTTCGACCTTCGGCGCCGCTTTGACCGGAGGCGCTCCGCCGAGCTTCACGCTCCTCGCGATTCCGATCGTCTTCGCCGGCTTCCACGCGACGCGCGCCGCGATTTTTTCTTTCGCGATCGAGGCGACGGCCGCACCGACGCGCGATGCCGGCGCGAGACGCGCTTGGACGGCGAGACGGAGGGCGCCAGCGAGCTCGGCGGCGCTCGCGTGACGTTTCTCCGGATCGACATCGAGCGCGCGCGCCGTGACATCGATGAGCGGCTTCGCCCATGGCGCATCGTCGGGAACGGTGGCGAGCGGCAACGGACCGGCGAGCTGCCGCGCGAGCACTGCTTTTTCGTCGGTCTCCTCGAAGAGACGCTGACCCGTGAGCGACTCCCACAAGAGCACGCCGACGGCGTAGAGATCCGCACGCACGCCGGACGTCTCGTCGCCGAGGAGCAGCTCCGGCGCCGTGTAACGAGCCGCTTCGACGTACGATTTGCCGGAAATTGCCGGCACGCGCACGAGGTGGACGAGTCGCGCGCTACCGTCCGTTCCCACGACGATGCTGTGGGGATCGAGCGCGCCGTGGATCGCTGGCCTGCCTTCTTTGTCGGCCGCCGAGGAGAGCTCCGGCGCGACGTGGATCGAGCTGAGACCGCTGAGGACGTCCGCGAGCACGCGCAGTCGTTCGACGAGGCCGAGCTTCTTGCCCGCGTCTTCCGCGAGGAGATCGGCGAGAACCTCACCTTCGACGAAGTCGGTCGCGATCGCGACGCGATCTTTCAGGACGAGTACCTCACGCATGCGCGCGAGATTCGGGTGTCGCACGAGCGACAGCCTGCGGGCGCGGCGCGCGAACGATTCCATCGCTTCTTGGGAAGCCTCCGGCAGCGAAAGGATCTCGACGACGACGAGCTCGGACTCGCCGATGATCGACGTGACGGCGCCAGCGAAGGTATGCGGAACGCGCTCTCCGAGCTCGCGGACGAGCCGATATTTGCCGATCGATTGACCGGCTTTCGGTGTTCCCGTCGACGTCGAGGAAGATGCGGCCGCCACGCTATCTAGCGTAACTCATCCCGCGCTGAGACCGCCAGCTCACCCCGCAAATTCGGCTTATTTCGCGGCGGTCACGAGCGCTTTGAGCCATGCCGCCTCGGTTTCGGCAGGCGCCGGCGCCTCGTAGGCGAACGCCGCTGCGCGTGGACGTCGCGCGTCGACGGCGTGGAGCCGCAGCCACGCGCGAGTCAGCCTCGCGAATTCGTGATGCATGCCGAAGACGAGCGCGAGGAGATCGGGACCCACGGCACGCCGTGGCGCAGGCCTCACGACGAGAAGCTTTCCGTTCGCCAGCATCGCCTCGAACCCCGCGACCAAGTGATCGGCCGGGTCGCGCCAAGGATCGAAGAGACCATGGGCGCCATTCGCGAGAAAATCGGACAGCGTCTCCTCGGGATCTCCGATCTCGAGACCAATCGTGAGCCCGACCGCGCGCGCGTCGCGCTCGATTTCGCGCAGGCGCAGCCCGCCGTCGGCTTCGGCGAGCATGCTCGCGCGATCGACGACGAGCGGCGCGCGCGACTTCGCCGGCGTGCTCACATGTGGAGCGTCGGTACGCGGCAAGAGCGATCCAGGATTCAACACGCCCGCCGGATCGAACGTGCGCTGGAGCGAACGCACGACCTCGACGCCGTGACCGAGCTCGGGTCCGAGCCGCGGCGCCTTCGAGCGCCCGACGCCGTGATGATGCGCGAGCGTGCCGCCGGAAGCGACGGCGGCGTCGAGGGCCGCGCGCCAAGTTGCATCATACACGCTTTCGCACGAGGCATCCCATTCGCCTTTTTTCGTGCCGGATCGTGCGCTGCCGGCGAACGAAAAATAAATGCAGCAGCCGTCGGGATAGGCGTGGCTCAAATGCGCCATCACGAACACGCGCTCACCCATAGCCTTGCGGACGCCATCGTAGAGCGCGCCGAGGTTCGTCCAGCTCGCTGCTACCTCCATCGTGTCGAGAAAGAGACCGGACGCGATGACGGGCGCTTGGCGATAGCTGATCGAGTAGCGATGCTGCAGCCATC
>JAICXU010000046.1 GCA_025934595.1 Polyangiaceae bacterium
GCCTTCGGAATTGCAGCTATCGGAGTGGCCGGTGCATTTACGTTCGCGGCCTGCGGCAATTCGACATTCCTCGCCGGATCGGAGGATGCGTCCAGCGCTGACGTGCAGCAGGGGGACGCCCGCGGCATCTCCGACGGATCCACGTCGGACGGCTCCATCTTGGAGGGTGCGGCGCCGCCGGGATGCCACACGACGGATTCCTTGTGCGACGACTTCGACGAAGCCGGAACGGTCGGGGCTTGGTGGGGAAGAGATCCGTCGTGCCAAGATCCCGCGATAGCGACCGACACGGCAGTGAGCCCGCCGAACGCGCTCCTCGCATCGACTGACGGCTTGGATGCATCGTGCAGCTATCTCACGTACAGCTTCGCCAACAACACGCACGTCCTGTGCTCGTTCGACGTGATGCTCGACGAAGCTTCGCCCGATTACATGGAATACCTGACGCTCGCGATCGCGGCGAGCTCCGTCACGTACTACCAAGTGGCGCTCGGGTTCATCACGGCCATAGGCTCCTCACCGGCGCAGATCTCTGAAGCGGTGATTTTCACGGATGGTGGCGCGGCCAACGATGGCGTCCCGATCGCGGGCAGCCTGGTGCCTACACAGTGGGCGCACGTTGCCCTCGAGCTCGATCTCGCGAAGAGCCAGGCGACGGCGACCATCGGCACCGTGGTTCAATCGTTCGCGCTCACCTACTCTCCCAAGGCGGCGACGCTCACGAAGCTCGACCTCCGGTTCGGCGTTGCGCACGCGAACCCGGCGAATATGCGCGCGCACTATGACAACGTCATGTGCAGCGCCTCACCCTGAGCGTCTCGACGGTTCCATCTCCGTTCGATTCGCTCTAAACCAGGGGGATGCGCAAGCACATCCTCGCGATCGATCAGGGGACCACAGGCTCGACTGCGCTCGTCGTTTCGCTCGAAGGTGAAACGTTGGGCCGTGCCACCACCGAGTTCCGACAACATTTTCCGAAGCCGGGTTGGGTCGAGCACGACACGCGCGAGCTCTGGGGATCGGTCGAGACGAGCGTGCGCGAGGCGATCGCATCCGCCGGAATCAAGCCGACCGACCTCGCCGCCATCGGCATCACGAACCAGCGTGAAACGACGGTGATTTGGGATCGCAAGACCGGCGAGCCGATCGCGCGCGCGATCGTGTGGCAATGCCGGCGCACCGCCGACGTCTGCGACAAGCTGAAAGCGGAAGGTCATGAAGCGCGCGTCCGAGAAAAAACCGGCCTCGTCATCGACGCGTATTTTTCCGGCACCAAGATCGCGTGGCTCCTCGACAACGTGAGCGGCGCACGTGCGCGGGCCGAAAAGGGCGAGCTCGCGTTCGGCACGATCGACTCGTTCGTCGTGAGCAAGCTCACGGGCGGGGCGGTGCACGTCACCGACGTGACGAACGCGTCGCGCACGCTGCTCTGCGACATCCAAAACGTCGCGTGGGACAAAGGTCTTTGCGAGCTGTTCCGCGTGCCCGAAAATGTGCTGCCGAAGATCGTCGGCAGCGCCGAGGTCGTCGCGCACACGAAGAGCGCGGGATTTTTGCCGGACGGCATTCCGATCAGCGGCATCGCCGGCGATCAACAAGCCGCGCTCTTCGGACAAGCGTGCTTCGACGAAGGCGACGCGAAATGCACGTACGGCACCGGCGCCTTCGCGCTCATGAACATCGGGAAAAAAAGCCTTCGCAGCACGCACGGGCTCGTGACGACGATCGCATGGAAGGTCGGCGGCGAGGTCGTCTACGCGCTCGAAGGCAGCGCGTTCATCGCCGGCGCGGCGGTGCAATGGCTGCGCGACGGGCTCGGCATCATCAAAACTGCCGCCGACATCGAGCCTCTCGCCAAGCAGGTCGAATCGAGCGACGGCTGCGTGTTCGTTCCCGCGCTCGCGGGGCTCGGCGCGCCGTATTGGGATCAAGATGCGCGCGGCACCATCACGGGGATCACGCGCGGAACGACCGCGGCGCATCTCGCACGCGCGACGCTCGAGGGCATCGCGTTCGAGGTCGCGGATCTGCTCCTCGCGATGACGAAGGATGCGTCGCGTCCGATCGCGCGTCTTCGCGTCGACGGCGGTGCCGCGAAAAATGATCTCTTGATGCAGTTCCAAGCGGACCTGCTCGGAGTCGCCATCGATCGACCGACCGACGTCGAATCGACGGGTCGCGGCGCAGCCATGCTCGCCGCCGTCGGCGCCGACCTCGCCCGACCCGCGGACGCGGCCCGGCTTGTGAAGAAAGACAAGGATTTCGCGCCGAAAATGGACAAAACCGCTCGCGATGCGCACCTTGCGAGGTGGCATCAAGCCATCGTCCAAACCCGCGCGAAATCCGCCGCAAAACCCTAGCCTCGTCGGTCCTCGCCAGGCCGCCTGGCACACCAAGAGGAACCATGCGAATCTAATGTAAGGACTTCGTTCGGCGATGAGCCGATGGCGCCAGCCCCGCCAATCCAAACGCGCGTCAAGTATGCGCGCGTCGCGAAACGAGGCCGATTCGCACTTACCTTTCGAAGGAGCAAGAAATGTCCGAGTCTCATTCGGCGGATCGCCAGTCCGCCGGTGGTACGCCCGCAGCTGGTCCCGCAGCAGGTCCGACACGCGAAGTCCCCGTGGACTGGGAAGCGCTCGAGGACGCGTTCGAGAACAACGCCCCCGAGGTGCACAGTTATCTCCATCTGACGACCGGCGAGGTGCTTCGCGTCGTCGACGGCGTCGCCGATCCGCAGATGCACGTGCGCATCGCGTCCGACGGCAATTATCTCCGCATCGATCCGGTGAGCTCGCGCGAGCAATATCGCTGGATGGAGCGCTTCATTCCGATGGTCGACGAGCCCGACCTCCGCGCGAAGCTCGCGCACGCCATCGACGGCAAAGGCGCATTTCGTCGCTTCAAAGACGTGCTCATGTCGTTCGGCGTGGACCGCGAGAGGTGGTTCATGTTCCGGAGCGAGCGCCTTCGCACGTTCATGGAAGCGTGGCTCACCGCGCACGCGATCCGCGCGACGCCCCGCCCGCAATGGGCCGATGCGCCGCCAGGCCCCGAGAGCGAGCCAGTCCCCGACAGCATGGCGCCGTCGTCGGCGCAGCTCGACGGCGAAGGACCGAAATCATCGAGCGGAAGGCGCGCGCGCAATGCGGAAGCGAGCCGCCAACATCTGCGTGAGCTCGCCGAATCGCTCGGCCCGCGCGATCTCGACACGCTCGCTTCGTTCGGCGAGTTCCTGAAAGCGCGACGCGCGGCGCGTGGCTTCGCGCATCATCACGAGCATCAATTGCAGCAGCGGTCGGCGGATCGTATCAGCCACTCCGACGCCCTCGACGCTGCGCTCGCAGCCGAGGAAAAACGCTGAGTCCTTTCGAGGCGCGCTTCGTGCGGCGCGAAAAGCCGGCTCGCTATGCGGTCATCGGTCTCGCGCTCTCATTTGCATGCATGATGCACGTATCTGACGTGCGCGCCGACGAGCCGCCTTCGGTGGTCGTCGACGCCGTCGCGTTGCGTTTCTTCGCGCCCGAATCGGGCGGCGCGGCGCGTCCGCGTTTCATCTCGTATCGCATGCTCGCGTTCGAGGCGCGGCTCGCCGCGAAGAGCGAAGACCCTTCGTACAAAGGCTACCAAGATCGCCACGTGCGCGCGGCGATCGAGCGTCACGTCACCGAAGAAATTCTCGCGAGCTTGCCGCAGGAGCATGCGCCCGACGAAGAGGAGCTGTCTCGCATCTCGACGGAGCTTCGCGCAGCGCTTCTCCAGCGTATCGGTGGCGCGGCGGCTCTCGATGCACAAGCCGCCGCGGAAGGCATTGCGCCGCGGGAGATCGACGCGATGCTCGACCGACGCGCAAGGGCCGCTCTCTACATTCATCGGACCATCACGCCGATCCTCTATCCGAACGAAGAGGAGCTCCGCGAGGTCTTCCGCGTCGCGAACCATCCGTTCCACGCGCAGAAATTCGAAGACGCGCGCCTGCCTTTTTCGCGCTGGTTCGTCGAAGAGCGCCTGAAGGCGGCGGAGGCGTCGTATTACCAAGCGGCACGCACGCGAATTCAGATTTTCCCTTCAAAGAGCTAACTGGCGGGCTCCGCCCCTTCGTGCGCAAGAAGGCTCGCTCCGCTCACGAGCCTCCCCGACTCGCCTAGCGGCGAAGTCGTGCTTCGCACGACGATGGCGCGCCGACGTTGTAGTATCCGCTCCCAACTTGGCCGACGGTGATTCGAAGAAAGTGGTGATGGCTGCGCTCGCGGGCAACGTCGCCATTGCGGTGTGCAAGCTCGTCGCCGCTCTTCTTTCTCATTCCACCGCCACGCTCGCGGAAGCCGCGCATTCGATCGCCGACTCCGGCAACCAAGCGCTCCTCCTCGTCGGAATGGGGCTCGCGGCGAAGCCGCCCGACGATCGCTTTCCCTTCGGCCGCGCCGCCGAACGTTACTTCTGGCCGTTCGTCGTCGCGCTCATGCTCTTCTCGCTCGGCGGCGCGTTTGCGATCGTCGAAGGATCGCACCGACTCGTCTCAGGAAATGCGGGCGAAACGGCCTCGAAATATGTGCATATTGCAAGTATATCGTTTCCGTCGATCTGGGTGAGCTACGTCGTGCTCGGCCTTTCTTTCTTCTTCGAGGCCATGAGCTTTCGGGTCGCGTTCCGCGAGTTTCGGATCATCGCGAAGGGCAAGCCGATCGTGAACGCGATCTTCGAGGCTCGCGATCCGACCGTGCCGCTCGTGCTCGCCGAAGACGCGACGGCGCTTCTCGGTCTCGCCATCGCGCTCGCGGCCGTGATCCTCACGAACACGACTGGCATTTGGTGGTGGGATCCGCTCGGTAGCGTGCTCATCGGGGCATTGCTCGCCGCGGTCTCTCTCGTCCTCGCGCGGGTCACGCATGCTCTCCTCATCGGCGCCAGCGTCCTTCCGTCGGAGCGAAGACGAATCGTCGAGATCGTCGAGAGCGTCGAAGGCGTCGATCGCGTCACGCAGCTGCTCGCGATGCACCTCGGGCCCGACGTCGTCATCGTCGCGCTCAAGATCGCGTTCAGGCCGGAGATGAAAGTGCCCGAGATCGAGGACGTCACGAATCTCCTCGAGAAAAAAGTCCGCGCCGAGATGCCCGAGATGCGGAAAATCTTCGTGGAGGCCGACTCTCGCGGCGACGGTCGCGGGCTGGTCCATGCGAGCCCCGAGGCGCCGGGGGAAACGTGAAAGCGTGGACGGCGGTTGCGCTCCTCGGCGGAGCGGCGTTCGCGCTCACGTTCTTGCCCGCGCGCAAAAAAGCCGCCGCGCCTTCGTCCTCTGCGATCGCGAATACCGCCAAAAACAAGCGTGTTCGCGTGGGTCTCGTTTTCGACGTCGGCGGTCGCGGCGACAAGAGCTTCAACGATTCGGCATATGAAGGCGTCGCGCGTGCGGAGCGAGAGCTCGGCGCGGACGTGAGCTACCTCGAGCCGAGCGGCAGCGAAGATCGCGAAGCGGCGCTTCGCCTGTTCGCCGCGAGCAAGATGGATTTGGTCATCGGCGTCGGCTTCATTTTTTCGAGCGACGTCGACGCCGTCGCCCGCGCGTATCCCAGCGTGCACTTCGCATGCGTCGATTACGCGTCGTTCGGAACGCCGATCCCGCCGAACGTCGCCGGGCTCGACTTTCGGGAAGAAGAAGGCTCGTTCCTCGTCGGCGCCGTCGCCGGTCTCGTCAGCAAGTCGCATCACGTCGGCTTCGTCGGGGGCATGACCATCCCCCTCATTCGCAAATTCGAAGCGGGATTCGTCGCGGGCGTCAAGGCCGTTTGCGATGCATGCGAGGTGCACTCCGCGTACGTCGGGGCGACGCCCGACGCGTTCAAAGATCCCGCGAAAGGCAAGACGCTCGCGATCAGCGAGATCGCGTCCGGCGCCGACGTCATCTTCCACGCCGCGGGCGCCACCGGGCACGGCGTCTTCGAAGGCGCGCGCGACGCGCACGCGTGGGCGATCGGCGTCGACTCCGATCAGCACGACGACATGCCCGGCACCGTGCTCACCAGCATGGTCAAGCGCGTCGACGTCGCCGTGTTCGACACCATCGTCGATGCACAAAAGGGCGTATTTTCCCCTGGAATCCACGAATTCGGCCTGCGTGAAGGTGGCGTCGATTACGTGCACGACGGCGATCACGGCGCCGCCATTCCCGCCGACGTCAAAGCGCGCGTCGAAGAATTGCGCGCGAAAGTGATTGCCGGAGAGATCCTGGTTCCCAGCAAGTAGCCAAAAGCAGGGAACCGCCAAGCCGCAAAGGCGCCAAGAGCTAGGGGATCAAAAAACCCAGATCTGCTCCTTGGCGCAGAATCATCCTTTTCGTGAGGCGCCGTTTTTTGCCGTGGCCCACTTCAAGAGCTTTTTCTTGTCCCAGGTGCTCGCGACCTTCGCGGGATCGATCCACGCGCGTTCGGCGTTCTTCGCGGCGTTTTCCACGCGCTCGAGCTCGGTCGCATGATGCGCGTCGCTCGTCAGCACGAACGTGATCTTTCGATCGCGGGCACGACGAAGCGCTTCTACCGAGAGATCGAGGCGCGGGAGCGCGCCGTTCACCTCGAGCGCGGTATTCGTTTTCTCCGCTGCCTCGAAGATCGCGTCGAGGTCCAGGTCGATCGGAGGACGTCCGCCGATCATGCGCGCCGACAGATGCCCGATCATCGTGACCGACGGATCTTGCATCGCGGTGACGACGCGCTTCGTTTGCGCCGCGCGATCGAGCTCGAAGTGATCGTGCACCGACGCGAGACAGAAATCGAACGACGCGCGGAACTCCGGATCATAATCGAGCTCGCCGTGAGCGCCGATGTTGAGCTCGACTCCATGGAGGAGCGCGAGGGAATCGCCGAGCTCTTTCTTCATCGCCGCGATCTTCGCGCGTTGATCGAGGAACGTTTCGCGGCCCACGCCGGAGAGCGTGCCTTCCGCGTGATCGGTGATCGCCATCACCGTGTAGCCGCGCGCCTTCGCTTGGAGGACGACGTCCTCGAGCGTCGATCGACCGTCGCCGGACACGGTCGTGTGCACGTGAAAGTCGCCGAAAATGCCTGAAATCGGCCTCGGCAGCGATCGCTTCTCCGCTGCTTCGATCTCGCCTTGATCCTCACGAAGCACCGGCGGAATCCATGCGAGCCCGAGCGCATCGTAGATTTTTTCTTCCGTCTCGCTCGCGATCACCTTGCCGCCTTCGACCTCACTGAGCGCGTACTCGTTGAGCGTCCAGCCTTTCGTGAGCGCGCGCATGCGCAGCTTGATGTTGTGTCCCTTCGATCCCGTGAAATAGAGCATCGCCGCGCCGAGCTGATGATGCGCGACGACGCGAAGATCGACCTGCGTGCCGCGATGCGTGAGGATGCTCGTCTTGCCTTCGCCGCGCGCGAGCACGCTCTCGACGACGCCCATCGCGACGAACCCTTCCATGACGGGCGCAGCGCTTTCGGCGGCGACGATGATGTCGATGTCACCCACGGTCTCCGAAAAGCGACGCAGCGATCCCGCGTACGACGCATGCGAAACACCGGGAATTTCCAGCATGCGCGTGACGATGCGTTTCGCGAGAGGCAACGCGACCGAGATCGGCGCGCGCTCGAGCGGGCCCTGCGCGTCGAGACGCTTCAGCGCTTCGATGAATTTTTCCTCGGACTTGGCGCCGAAGCCTTTCAGGTCGCGCACCTTGTGATCGGCGAGGGCCTTTCGAAAATCATCCATCGACGCGATGCCGAGCTCGGCGCGCAATTTTTTGAGCGCCTTGGGGCCGAGGCCTTGGATCTTGAGGAGCGCGACGACGCTGCGGGGATGTTTCTCGCGAAGGGCCTCGAGCTTGCCGACCTTTCCCGTTTCGAGCAGCTCTCGAATCTTTTCCGCCGTGCTCTTTCCGATGCCTTCGATCTTCGTGAGCTCCTTGACGCTCAGCGTGCCGAGGTCGTTCGCTTGCGCGGCGATGTTTTGCGCGGCGCTCTCGTACGCGCGCACGCGGAACGATTGCGGGTCACCCTCTTCGAGCATCGTGAGCTCGGCGAGGTCTTTGAGCATGTCGAGGATGTCTTGTTTCGAATCCACGAAGAGGAGTTGTACACTCCGCCTTCGTGGCCAAGAAAGAGGAAGCGGAGATCTTGTCCGTGAACGGGCACGAGGTGCGCGTTTCGAACCCACAAAAGCCTTATTTTTCCAGGGAAACGAAGCTCGCGAAGATCGACGTCGTGAAATATTTTTTGAGCGTCGCGGCCGGCGCCGTTCACGGAATTCGCAATCGTCCAATCGTCTTGAAGCGCTTCGTCGACGGCGCGGAAGGCGAAGTGTTTTACCAAAAGCGCGCGCCGACGAATCTTCCGCCGTGGCTGCGTACCGTCACGCTCTCCTTTCCGTCGGGACGAACGGCGGACGAGATCGTGGTGGACGATGCCGCGGGCCTTGCGTGGGTCGTGAACCTCGGATGCATCGAGCTGCATCCACATCCCGTTCGTGAGACCGATCTCGAGCATCCCGACGAGCTGCGCGTCGACCTCGATCCTGGGCCCGGCGTTTCCTGGGACGACGTGCGGAAGGTCGCGCTCGAAGTGAAAGCATTGCTCGAAGAAATGAATTTGGTGGGTTGGCCGAAGACGAGCGGCTCGCGCGGCATCCACGTGAACGCTCGCATCGAGCCGAAGTGGGGCTTCGACGACGTCCGGCGTGCCGCGCTCGCTTTGTCGCGCGAGATCGAGCGGCGCGCTCCCACGATCGCGACGAGCAAATGGTGGAAGGAAGAACGGCACGGCGTGTTCCTCGACTACAACCAGAACGCGAAGGATCGCACGACGTGCTCGGCGTATTCGATTCGCCCCTTGCCGGATGCTCGCGTGTCGATGCCGCTCGAATGGAGCGAGGTGCCCGATTGCAACCCGGCGGACTTCACGGTGCTGACGGCGCCGAAGCGATTCGCCGAGCGCGGCGATCCGCACGCGAAAATGGACGAGCACGCGGGCTCGCTCGAAAAATTGCTCGAGCTCGCGGCGAGAGACGAAGCGTCCGGCATCGGCGACGCGCCGTGGCCTCCGCATTTTCGAAAAATGGCCGGCGAGGGAGCGCGCGTGTCGCCGTCACGCGCGAAGAAATCCGGAGATGGAGCCGCGAAGAAACGATCGCCGCGCATCAAGAAGCCAGTCATCACGATCGCGAGCTCCACGAAAAAGGATCTCGCGCTCGAGGGCCTGGAACGCTGGAAAAATAGGCATTCTGGAGTCCTCGAGCATTTGCGACCCGAGGACGTTCTCGTCGACACGATGCGCGGTCGCTCGTCGACATGGACGCGCATTCGCGTGAACCTCGAGATGGTTCCGGAAGAAAAACGTCCTCCGCCGGAGACGCCCGATCCCGACGATGACCCCACGCGAGAATGGCGGGAGAAGATGAAGGAGTGGAGAGAGAAGAAGACCGAGACCTAGACGGTCGACCTACGCCTTCGCGAAGAGACGTGCGAGCTCCTCCGGCGCGACGACCTCGAGCTGCGCGTAGGTGCAGTCGCTCGGCTTCTTGTCTTTGCGCCAGCGTCGGAATTGCGCGGTGTGCCGGAAGCGATTTCCTTGCATGTGATCGTACGCAACCTCGACGACGAGCTCGGGCCGCAGCGGCTGCCACGATAGATCCTTGCCGCCGCTCCAGCGGCTCTTCGCGCCGGGCATGCGCTGCGATCCGTCTTCGGCGAACGATGCCCATTCCTTCCACGGATGATTCGCGAGCGCGTTCTCTCGATACGGCGCGAGAAACGTCACGAGCTCTTTTCGTTTCTCCATGGTGAAGCTGGCGCTCACGCCGACGTGCTGCAGATGCGCGTCGTCGTCGTAGAGGCCGAGCAAGAGCGAGCCGACGGCGGTGCCTTCGCCGTTTTTGTGCCAGCGAAATCCGGCGACGACGCAATCGCATTCGCGCTCGTGCTTGATCTTGAACATGCTGCGCTTGTTGGGCTCGTAGGTTCCCTGGATCGGCTTCGCGATCACGCCGTCGAGCCCGGCGCCTTCGAAGCGATGGAACCAGTCGAGCGCGACGGCGCGATCTCGCGTCGCGGGTGTCAGGTGAATCGGAGGCTTCACGTCTTTCAAAATCTTCTCGAGCTCGGCGCGTCGCTCGTGAAAGGGAAGCGAGCGAAGATCGCGATCGCCCACGCAAAGCAAATCCCAGAACACCATCGACGTCGGAAATTCCTTCGACAGCATCTTCACGCGCGACGCGGCGGGATGAATGCGCATTTGCAGCGCCTCGAAATCCAGCCCATTTTCCCGCGCGATCACGATCTCCCCGTCGAGCACGCACTTCGCCGGGAGCGCTGCTTTCAACGCATCGACGGCTTCGGGAAAGTAGCGATTGAGCGGCTTCTCGTCGCGGCTCTGCAGCAGGACTTCGTCTCCGTCGCGGAAGACGAGCACGCGGAAACCGTCCCACTTGGGCTCGAAGATCCACTCGCCGGCGTCGGGAATGGTTTCGACGCGCTTGGCGAGCATGGGCAAGAGGGGCGGA
>JAICXU010000341.1 GCA_025934595.1 Polyangiaceae bacterium
AAGACGACGCGTCGAAGATCTTCGAGCAGCTCTTGCAGCGCGATTCGCACTTCGAGCCGGACCCGCTCTCCTTTCCGACAGCGGTGCTCGACGTGTTCACCGACACGCGCAATCGCATTCGCGATCAATTGAATGCGCAAGCGCTCGACGCGCAGAAACGCGCCGAAGAGAAAAAGCGTCGCGAAGAAGACGCGAAGCGACGTGAGGCGGCTCGCGTCGCGCTCCTCGAGAAGATGGCCACCCAAGAAACGACGATCGAGCATCATTCACGCTGGATCGCGCTCATGCCGTTCGGCGCCGGCCAGTTCCAGAATGGCCAGACCGGCCTCGGTTGGTTTTTCCTCGGAAGCGAAAGCGTGCTCGCCGTGACGGCGGGCGTCGCGGCCACCATCTCGCTCGCAAAGTCGTCGCAAGCGCAGAACATCTATCACGACAATCCGACGCTCCAATCGAACGAGTCGGTGACGGCGCCCGCGAACGAAGATCGCAACGAAGCGATCACGTGGCGGTGGGTGAACCTCGCGAGCGCGGGTGCGTTCGTCGTCACGGCCGTGATCGGCATCGCGCAAGCGAACGTGAAGTTCCAGAAAGACGTGATCACGGTGCGACAGCGCCCGCTGCCGCCCGCGGCGCGACCCGAAGCGAAGATCGATTGGCATCTCTCCGTGACGCCGCTCGTGACCGAGCACGCAAACGGCGGAACGCTCGGCGTCGTCGGCAGCTTCTGAAATGAAGAGGATGAACCGCCAAGCCGCCGAGAACGCCAAGCAAGATTTGGATTTTTAATCCGTAATCCTCGGCGCCTTGGCGCCTTGGCGGTTCATCTTCTTCTACTTGCGGTCCATCTTCTTCGACTTACAGAGCGCGGCGGACGAAGATCTCTTCGAGGGTCTCGCGCTTCGGCACGACGCTCGCGATCTTAGCGCCGGACGCGAGCGCGTTCTCGATGACGGCGCGCACGGCTTCGTCGCCGATGGCGTCCAGGACGACGGCGGATGCGACATCGCGAATCGCGTGGCCCTTCTCGGTGAGGTTTTTCTTGAGCTCGTCGGAGGCGCCTTCGAGCGTGATTTCTCGTGCTTCGCTGTCACCGAGCAAATCGCGCATCTTGCCCGCGACGACGACGCGCCCTTCGCGGAGGATGCACACGCGGTCGCAGATCATCTCGACGTCGCTCAAAATGTGCGTGGAAAAAAATACGGTGCGACCTTTTTTTCGCTCGTCCACGATGAGATCGCGAATCTCTTTTCGCCCGACGGGATCGAGGCCGCTCATCGGCTCGTCCAAAATCAAGAGCTCCGGCTCGTGCACGAGCGCGGACGCGAGGCCCACACGCTGCAGCATGCCTTTCGAAAGCGCGCGCACGGGCCTGTCGATCGCGTGCGCCATTCCGACACGCGCGAGGATCGATTCTACGCGAGAAAATAAGGCCTTTCCGCGCACCCCCGAGAGCCGCCCGCACATCGTCACGAACTCGCGCGGCGTGAGGTACGGATAGACGTACGGGTTCTCCGGCAAGAAGCCGACACGGCGCATCGCGTTCGGCGAGGGCACCGCGTCGCCGAGGATCGTCGCCGTTCCCGATGTCGGCGCGATGAGGCCCGTCAGCATTTTGATCGTCGTCGTCTTCCCCGCGCCGTTCGGTCCGAGAAATCCGAACGTCTCGCCGCTCGTCACCTCGAACGACACTTCCTGCACGGCCTCGACCTTGCGTCGCGACAGCGGCCGTCGAAATGTCTTCGCGAGCTTGTCGGCTCTGAGGACCGCTTGCTCGCTCACGTCGTCTCCTTGTCGATCTCGCCCGGCGCTTCGGCCGCGATCGGCGAGCCGTACTCGTGGAGCTTGTATTGGATTTTGCGTGTGGAGATCCCGAGCACCATCGCCGCCTTCGACGTGGAGCCGCCGCACTGCTCGAGCGTCTTCAAAATGGCGTATTTTTCGAGGTCCGCGATGGTCGAGCCCGGGATCGGCGGCGGCCCGCCTCGCTCTTCTTCGGGTACGAGCGTCGCCGGCAAGTGCTTCGCTTCGATGCGCGGGCCGTCGCACAAGACGACGGCGCGCTCGATCACGTTCTCGAGCTCGCGCACGGTCCCCGGCCACGCATACGACGTGAGCCTCGCGAGCGCGTCGGGCGAAATTTCTTCGAGCTGACGTCCGTTCTCGGCCGCGTAGCGTCGCAAGAAAAAGCTCGCGAGCGCCGGGACGTCGGCCTTGCGATCGCGGAGCGGCGGCAGCTCGATCGCGACGACGTTCAATCGATAGAAAAGATCTTCGCGGAATCGGCCTGCTTTGATTTCTTGCTCGAGCTTCTTGTTCGTCGCCGCGATCACGCGCACGTCGACCTTCAAGGTTTCATTTCCACCGACGCGCTCGAACGTGCGCTCTTGCAAAAATCGGAGCAGCTTCACTTGCGTTCCCGCGGGAATTTCGCTGATTTCATCGAGAAAAAGCGTGCCGCCGTCGGCTTGCTTGAATCTGCCTTCGCGACGACCGACCGCGCCCGTGAACGAGCCGCGCTCGTGTCCGAAGAGCTCGCTCTCGAGAAGCGACTCGGCGAGCGCCGCGCAATTCAGACGCACGAACGGCTTCTGCGCGCGCGTCGACGCCGAATGCACGGCCTCCGCGATCAATTCTTTTCCGGTGCCGCTCTCGCCCGAGATGAGGACGCTCGCGCGGCTCGGTCCGACTTGCTGCACGAGCTCGAGCACCTCGAGCATTTTCGGATCGTGCGTGACGATGAGGCCGAACGCGTTGCGCTCGCGCAGTCGATCACGGAGCTGCCTCGCTTCTTGGAGGAGCCTCGCCTTTTCCATCGCGCGCTCGACGACGGCGACGAGCTGCTCGTACTCGAGGGGCTTCGTTAAGTAGTTCTCGGCCCCTTTTTTCACGGCAAGGACGGCGCTCGAGATCGAGCCGAACGCGGTCATCACGACGAACACCGTTCCCGGCGACGCCGCCTTTGCTTTTTCCATGAAATCGATGCCGTCGAGGCCCGGCATTTTCAAATCCGTGAGGATCACGTCGGGATGGAAATCCTCGAGCTTTCCCAGCGCTTTGAAGCCGTCGGCCGCCATCTCGGTCGTGAAGCCTTCGTCGTGCAAAATCTCGTTCAAGGCCGCGCGCGCATTCGCCTCGTCGTCGACGATGAGGATGCGGCCTCGCGATGCCGAGCGGGGCGCGAGCGCTCGGCTCGTCGCTTGTTGCGCAAGGGGCGCAAGAAGGGGTGCCGCGGGGGGCTCGGACGGGGGCGGGGTCATGGCTGCTCGCACTTTGTCGTTCGAGCGAAAGAAGGTGTACAACCGAGGGCCGATGGCGCGCAAATCGGCTTTCCTGAATCTCTTTCTTGGCGCGGCTTCGGCGGCGCTTGCTCTCGCTCCGACCGTCGCTCATGCCCAAGACGGCGCGGTCTCGTTCGGCGGAAACGCGTCGACTGATACGGGCGTCACGACGACCGGCTCCGCGAGCGCGGCACCTTCGGACGCGGCGGCGACGAACCCGGACGACGAATGGGCCAAGCGCGATCGTCTTCTCGGCGAATCGAACAGCCTGTCCGGCGGCACCGGCCTCTTGCACATGCAAACGGCGCAAACGGGCGCGCCTGGCCAGCTGCGCATCGGATTCACCACCGAATACTTTTCGGCGGGATTTCTCTGCACGAGCGACTACCCGTGCTCCGATCCGCGCAATCCCGGATCGAAGGTCACGACCGACACGCTGAATCACATCGGCGGCACGCTTTCTCTCAGCGTCACGATCTTGAAGTGGCTCGAAGCCTATGGCGCCACGAGCGCGTATGCGAACTCCGACGATCAAAACAATCCGACGCTCCTTCAAGTGCTCGGCGACACCGATTTCGGCGTGAAAGCAGCCGGCGCGCTCTCGAAGACCTTTTACGTCGGCGGCTTCGCGGAGCTTTGGCTGATCAACGGCACGGGATCGGTCGGTCTCGATGGAAGCGGAACGAGCCTCAAGTTCGGCCCGGTCGCGACGATGGATTTGCGATCCGCGATGGGCAAAGAGTGGGCGCCGCGAATCAGCTTCCAAGCCGACTACATGTTCGACAACACCGGCGACGTGCTCGCTCAGCACGAGTCGAACATCAAAGCTCCGTCGACGCGCATCGAGCGCTACGGCCTCGGCGTGAATCGCGTCGATCACGTGGACCTCGGTCTCGGCGCCGAGTCGCTCTTCGTCGACGGCCGCGTGCGTCCGTTCATCGAATACAACATGCTGATTCCTTCGAATCGGCAAAGCTACGCGTGCCACGCGAACAACGCGTCGGGCGATCAATGCCTCGCGAACGACACCGTCGTGCCGAGCAAGCTCACGCTGGGAAGCCGCTTTTTCCCTTGGAAAAAGGGCTTTTCGCTCCTCGCTGCATTCGACATCGGCGTCTCGGGCACGGGAAACTTCGTCGAGGAATTGCAGCCGACGCCGCCGTGGACGCTGTACATCGGCGCGGGCTGGGCGGTCGACACGCAAGATCGCCCGCCGACGACCGTCGTGAAGAACGTCGAGAAGATCGTCGACCGCAATCCGAACACGGGCCGCATCAAGGGCTTCGTGCACGAGCAAGGTCAGACGAAGGGCCTCGAGAACTCCCTCATCGTGTGGGCGAACCATCCCGAGATCACGTCGCTCGCGAGCGGCGCCGACGGTCGCTTCGTCACGCAGATGCTGCCGCCGGGCCAATACAACTTCGTCGTCCGCCAAGACGGATACAAAGACGGCGCATGCAGCGGCACGCTCACCGCTCCGCAGCCGAATCCGAATCAGCCCGCCAATCAGCAAAATCAGATCGGCGGCGGACAAGAAGTGCAGATCGATTGCGCGCTCGAAGCTCTCCCGCGCGTCGGCACCGTCATCGGTCACGTGAAGGACGCCGAATCGAACGCGGCCGTCGCCGGCGCGAAGG
>JAICXU010000654.1 GCA_025934595.1 Polyangiaceae bacterium
GCGCGGCGTAAAGAAGCAAAGCGCCGAAGAAATATTTGCGGTCTACCAACGTCTCGCGAAGCATCACTCGGACGCGCACTGCGAGCTCGATCACGAGAACGCGTTCGAGCTCGTCGTCGCCACCGTCCTATCCGCGCAATCGACCGACGTGGCCGTGAACAAAATCACGCCCGAGCTCTTCGAAAAATATCCCACCGCCAAGGCGATGGCGAAGGCGAGCTACGAAGAGATCGAATCCATCATCAATCGCATCGGCATGTTTCGGATGAAGACGAAGAGCCTGATGGGGCTCTCGAAAAAGCTCGTGGAGAAACACGGCGGCGAGGTCCCGCAGACGCTCGCCGAGCTCGTCCTTCTTCCAGGTGTCGGTCGGAAAACGGCGAACGTCGTGCTCGGCGTGGCATTCGACAAGAGCGAAGGCGTGGTCGTCGACACGCACGTTCAACGCATCTCGCAGCGTCTCGGGTGGACGAAGCACACCGAGCCCGTGGACATCGAGCAAGACTTGATGAAGGCGCTCCCGAAATCAGAATGGGATCACGTGAGCCACGTGCTCATCTTCCACGGCCGCCGCATTTGTTTTGCCCGCAAGCCGAACTGCGAAGGTTGTCCCGTGAACGACGCATGCCCCTCCGCGTTCCGCGCGGAAAATATCGGCCGAAAGCCTTCTCGCGTTCGCGCGTAGACCGGCGAACGAACGAAGCCGAGATTATTTTCCGGCGTCGGGCGCGACCTGCACGGGAGCGCCGCCATCTGCAGCGCCGACCGGCATCGAGAGCGACGCCGGCTTCCCCGTCGCCTCTTCGACGACACCGAGGTCCCACGTTTCGTCCGCTTTGCGCGTGTGGTTGTCGCACATCTCGTACGCGGCTTTGCCTTGCACGTACGTGCGAATGCACGCAATGGGCGCGCCGGGGAAACGATCGTCGGTGTAATGCACGCTGAGATCGTACAGGCCGTCAGAGGAGCCCTTCAAATGCATGAGCGTATTTTTGCCGTACTTCGCGACGTCGACGCACCACGCCGCGCGATCGACTCCGAACATCGCGCAGCTCTTCGGCGGCGGCTTTCGTTGGGCGAAGATCAGCGCGCCTTTGCTCGGCGCACCTTTCGGCGGCGCCTTGGCGGACGTGACCGGCTTCGCCGACGTCGTTGGCTCCGCGGAGGCGGACATGGGCGGCTTCGGCGCGTCGTTCGCGTGAAGCTCGACACGCGGGAACGTGTCCGGGTCGTCGCTCGACGTGAAGTTCGACCACACGAGCTCGGCGTAAAAATCCGGCGATGGCGGGGGCGCGTCGATCGTCGCGATCGTTTCGCCCGTGCGACCCGCTTCGTCGGTGGCCGCCAGACGAAGCTCGAACGTTCCGAGCGCGTCGAGGATCAACGTCACTTTCTTCGCCTCGTCGAGGATGGAGAGACGCGTGTCCGAGCCGCGCGGCACGGCGCGAATCGACCAATCGCGATCGACGATCGTGCGGTGCTGCATATGGTCGACGAACGCCGAGCATTCGACCTTCGATCCGATCGGCGCGACGAGCTTGTCGGCCGTCCACTCTTTCGCAGGCGGAACGCGACACGAAACTTTCACGCCGACCGGCGCCGCGTCGCAACGCGGTCCGCGTTCTTCGTCGACGTAGAATTGGACGGGCTCGTTCCGCTTCTCGACCGTGGCGAGCGCGAAGGCAGGACGATCTTGGCGAGCCTCACAGCCGTCGCCGGGAGTGACCTGGGTGACGAACACGTTCACCATATCGCCAGTGTCACCCGCGCTTCGAATTTGGAGCGCAGAGACCGCCCGGTCATTGCCGTATGCCGCGAGCACCATGGACTGCGAGAAATCGATGCCGACCGGGCGGAGGCTGGGATCGGCGAAGAAAAGATCCCAGTCGTCGGTATTGCGAAGCACGAAGAAGCCGGGTTTGTGATGCGAGAGGTCGTCACGCGAGAGCGGCTGGACCTTCAGCGTTTCGCCCACCTCGGGTCGGGGGTCGACGCCATTCGCATGGCGGACCGACACCGTGAGGTTTTGTTGCGTGCAGGATGCAACCGCTAAACCCCCTATAAAACAAGCACCAAGCGAGTTGCGAAGCGAGACCGACACGTGGCCCATGTTGACGGCCGCACCTTGTATCTATGGCCCTCCCGGCGCAAGTCGATTCGTCAAGAAGCCGAGAGATCAGCCGATTCACGACACGTGCGAGCGAGCGACTCCCCGGCGGGACCGAAAAGCTGGATCAGAAAACCCGCTCGACGCGAACGACGGTTTGCGGTGTGACGATCGCATCATGGAGCGGCGCAACGGCATCTGCGTTCGGCCACACGACCACGCGCTCGAGCTTCCCCTCGCCGCTCACGCTCGCTCCGGCGCCGACGATCACGCCGTCGGTCTCGACGCGATTTTCGACGCGCGAGCTTTCGGCACACCAGACGCTTCGACCGCTCGCGCGAAGCCACGCGAGGCTCGCTTCGAGATAGGCGCGCGGCGTACCGATGTCGTGGAACGCCTCCTCGAAACGCATGACGCCGATCTTCGCGCCGCGCCGAAGCGCAGGCAGATACACGTCGCCGACGAGACATCCGACTTCGGGAAGCGTTTCGCGAAGCGTCTTGCCGACGACATGAATCCCAACGAACTCTCCGCCCTGCACCTCGCCTTCGCGCGCGGCTTCTTTGCGGAGGCGTACGACGTGACCATGCGCGTCGATGCCGACGTTGCTCTCACCCGAAGCGCGCGGGCGAACGACGAGCGTCGCTTCGTCTCCGCTCTTCTCGTGAATCGCAACGAGCGCGCGCGGATCGAGGTCGGCCACGATGTCGCCGTTCCACACGAGGACATCGCCTTCACCGAGAAGCCCGTGCGCGTGTCGAAGACCGCCCGCGGTTCCGAGCCGATCGTGCTCGCGCGAAATGGTCACGCCGGGCAAATGAGCGTGAGCGAATGCTTCGATCTCGTCGGCGCGATGATGGGCATTGACAGCGATTTTTTCGAGCCCGGCGCGTCGCAGCTTCCCGGCGAGGTGCTCGAGGAGCGGCGCGTCAC
>JAICXU010000131.1 GCA_025934595.1 Polyangiaceae bacterium
CACGGCGATCGCGGTCTCCACGCGTCTCCAGGCTTCGTACTTGCCGGACGCTTTCATCTTCGACTCGCAGGTGCGTCAGAATTTCCAGAAGCTCGAGCAGCAAAGCGGAATCATCGCGCGCATCGCGGGACGCATCACCCTCCGCGCGGATTTCCCCGAGATCGGGCTCGGCCCGCTCGTCCGCATGGGCGTCGACGGCGTCTTCGCGCGCACGCTCAATCGCGACTTCGTGCTCACGAAGAAGGCATTCATTCCGACGTTCTTCTATCGACCCGCGCGCCAAGTGCAGGTCGCGATATCGCCTTCGATCGAGCAGAACGACGTCGAGATTTTCCAGAACATCTCCGCGACGAACGGGCAGGGACAGAGCTGCCAGAGCACGAACGGCCAGCAGCTCACGCTCGATCAGTACCTGACGTGTCTCGCGCAATCGCCGGGCAACGCCGATCTCGCGCGTCTTCTCCGCGTCCCCGACGGGACGAGCAACGTGGTCGCGCAGCGCGTTGCTTTCACGTGGGATCGCCGGAACGATCCGTTCAATCCGCACAAGGGCACCTACTACGCGAGCTCGGTCGAGCACGACGATTGGTATCCGCTCGAGCAGAAGGTCGGCTCGAGCTTCAACGCCGGCGAATATCAGCCGCTGCAAGGTCACACGCTCCGCTTCCAGCAGACCTTCGCGGGCTACATCCCGATCGGCGAGAAGCTCACGCTCGCGGCGGAGGTTCGCATCGGCACGAACGTGCAGCTCACGACGGGCTCGACCACGTATCCCGATCGCCTCTTCTTCTTGGGCGGTCTCGACTCGATGCGCGGCTGGACGCAGGACTCGTTCATTCCGCAGGACTACGTCGACAAGATCGCGGCGGAAGGAAACAAGCCCGCGACGGACCCCACGAAATTCACCGCGGATTCGATCCCGATCCGCGGCGGCAACTTGATGATCAACCCGAAGGTCGAGCTTCGCTTTCCATTTTCGGCGACCTTCGGCGGTCTTCTTTTTGCGGATTTCGGAAACCTGTGGGTCGACGCGACGTATCCGTTCGACACGGGGAAGTTCCCCGTTCGCGCCGCCGTCGGCCCCGGCATTTTGGTCTACACGCCTATCGGACCACTTTCCCTCGCCTATGGAATCAACGTCTATCGTCACAGCGAATACGAAGACTTCGGCGCGCTGCAATTTTCGATCGGTCTCTTCTGATCGATCGTGGCTCCTCTTTCGGCACGCACGCCCACACGTGCATTTTGCCACGCTCGCGCTCGCGTTCTTCGCCGTCGTCCTCACGGGATGTCCCGACGCGAAGACCGAAGGCCTCGATCCGAACGCGCTCCCCGAGTCGCAACGCGCGGATTACGCGATCTTCGCGGAGCGATGCTCGAAGTGTCACTCGCTCTCGCGCCCCTTGAACGCGGGGATCACGGACGATGCGTATTGGGCGATGTACGTCGCGCGCATGCGCAGGCAACCGGGAAGCGGAATCTCCGAGAGCGACGAGGTCGCCGTGCTCCGCTTTCTCCACTACTACTCGAGCGAGCAGAAAGACGCCGTTCAACGGAAAAATAAGGACGTCGTCGATACGATCGCGGACGGCGGCGCACCGTGAAGCGTCGCGGGAGCGGTGCGCACGGCTTCGCGTTTTTCTTGTTCGTGGCCGCGTTCTTCGTCCTGCGGCAAGCAGAAGCAATCGAGCACAATGTCGCGGGCTCCGCGCAGCTCGATTACCACTTCGTTCCGACCGAGCGTGATGCGAACGCGAACGCGGGCACGTTCAGCACGTTCGACGGCTTCACGGTCGAAGCGGCGATGAAGCTGTCGGTGGACGTGTCGCCGCATCTGTCGGGCAACGTGAAGGTTTGCTTCGGGTGCCACGGCTTCGAGGCCGACATGTTCTATTTCGATCTTCGCGCCGTCGACGAGCTCAATCTCCGCATCGGCCGATTTTCCCCGAGCTTCGGCTCGTTCAATCTTCGCCACGATCCCGCGAACCACAAATTCAGCGACAAGCCGCTGCCGTACGACATGGGGCGAATGCTCCGAAAAAATATTTGGGGCAACGGAGTCTTGCCGGCGCCGTTTCCGGACAACGGCGCGGAGATCGACGGCACGCACTTTTTCGGCGACGCGGCGCAAATGGACTACGCCGCGTACGCGGTAATGGGATTTCGGAACGATCAGCCGAATCCCACCGATTTGAATTTCCAAGAAGCGCATGTCCCGAATTATTTCGTCGACAACAATGCACGTCCGGCCGTCGGCGCGCGCCTCGCGCTCACGCTTCGAGCGAGCGCGGCCACCGACGCGACGGTCGGCGTGAGCGGCATGTTCGGAACCTACGATCCGAACAACGACCTCACGTACGCGATCGCCGGCGCGGACCTCGCCGTGCGCGTGCAACGCACGAACTTCCGAGCCGAGGTGCTCGCGCGCCGCACGCAGTTCGACACGTCGAATCCGGCGATTTTCAAGTATGCGCTCTCGCCCGCGGACGGCGATTTTTTCATGAAGGACGGCGCGTACATCGAAGCCGAGCAGCCGATCGTGCGGGACTTGGATTTTCTCGCGCGCATCGACGGCATGCTTCGAATGGGCAACGTGCTCGCCACCACGCCGCTGTCGGACAAGAGCTCCGTCGTCCGCGAGTCGCTCGGGCTCGCCTACGCCGTCGAGCGCAATTTTCGGCTGAAGACATCGGGTGAGCTCTGGCAATTCAGCGATCGCGATCCCGAGACGGGCCGTCGTCTCGAGGTCGGCATTCACCTCGGCGCCGTCGCCACGTTCTGACGAGCCATGTCGAAATTCATCCACCTTGCCCTTGCTCTCGCCGCCGCCGGAATTTTTTTCGGGGGCTGCAGCGCGATCTCTCCCAAGGTCGGACCGGAGCAAGATGCGTCGACGGGCTGCGCATCTTCGTCGTCGAGCTCGCCCTACGGAGGTTATCCGTCGTCGACGGCGGCCGGCGATGCGGGCGCGTGCGCTCCCGTGCAGGATCCGCGATGCGCGGCGGACGCCGGCTACGAAGAAGGCGACTGCGATCGCTGCGAGGATACGTCTTGCTGCGCGCAGCGTTTCACGTGTTACGACGACCCCGCGTGCTTCAACGCCGACGAGGATCTCGACACGTGCGTCGAGGATGCGAAAGCGTCCGACGCGGGTGACGAGGACGCGGCGCGCGCAGCTTGCTGGAGCACGTTCACCGATCTCCCCGGACCGCTCGCGAAAAATCTCCGCGACTGCGAAGCGCAGCACTGCAAAGACGTGTGCGAAGTGCCGTGAATCGCGCGCTCTAGAACGATTTCAGATTCGAGATGAGGCGCTTCGAGATCACGATGCGCTGGATCTGACCCGTGCCTTCGAAGATGTCGTAGACCTTGATGTCGCGGAACCATTTCTCGAGCAGCGCGTGATCGGTTTGGATCGATCCCTCCGCGCCGCAAATTTCGATCGCATCGATGCATGCGCGAATCGCCGCTTGTCCGGCCATCGCTTTCGCCATGGAGGCTTCTTTCGCGTTCTCGATGCCTTCGTCGGCGAGCCACGCCGCGCGCCACGTGACCATGCGCGCTGCCGCGAGACCGCGACCGACGCGAGCGAGCCTCTCGGCGATCGCGGCGTAACGCGGAATCGGTCGTGAAAGGACGTAGTGATCTTTCACGAAGTCGCGCGCGTATTCGTACGCGGCGCGGCCGATGCCGATCGCCATCGATGCGACGATGGGACGCGTGTTGTCGAAGGTCTTCATCGCCGTCATGAAGCCTTCTTTCGTGACGTACTTCTCTTCGCCGCCGAGCAAGTTGTCGGCGGGCACGCGGCAGTCTTCGAATACGAGCTCGGCGGTTTCGCTCGCGCGGAGGCCCATCTTGTCTTCGATGCGGCCGACCGAAAATCCCGGCGTTCCCTTTTCGACGACGAATGCGCGGTGACCGGCACGACCGAGCGCGGGATCGACGGTGGCGAAGACGACGTTCCACGACGCGCGCGCGCCGTTCGTGATGAAGCACTTGCGACCGTTGATTACCCAGTTTTTACCGTCTTTTCTGCAGCTCGTGCGAATTCCGGCGACGTCGCTCCCCGCCGTAGGCTCGGTGAGCGCGTACGCGCCCCATTTGAGGACGGTGAGGTCGTCGAAAATTCCGAAGAATCTTTTTTTCTGCTCCGGCGTTCCGCTCGCACGCACCGGCGGCCCGCCGAGACCTGGACCCGGCACGCACAAGAGAAGCGCGGCGTCGCCCCAGGCCATCTCTTCGGAGGCGAGCACGGTCGTGAGGTTTTGCGACTTCGGTTTTTTCTCCGCCGCCGGCGCTTCTTCTTCTTGTCGCATCAGCGACGCGGACGTTCCGAGCCCGCCATGACCCATCGAAGTGGCCATGCGCGCGAGGTTGCGCAAAAAATCTTCGTCGATGGCGTGCTCGCGATCCCAGCGGAGCGACTGCGGGCGCACGATCGACTGCGCGAGCGAACGGACGCCGGCTTGAAGATCCCTCTGACGATTCGAGAGCGTGAATTCGATGGTCATGTGCGTTCTCTCAAATCCTCTTTCAAACCAACGTCGTTTGGGTTTCGGGCGTGGGAAGGATCGCGCCGATCGACAGCGGCTGTCCCACCTCGATCGCGGCTGCGAGCTGGTCGGCTTGCTCCGCCGTCATCACGCACAGCTGCAGCTGCTTCGCGTCGCGCATGAATTTCTCGACGGGATAGTCGCGCATGAATCCCGATCCGCCGTGGAGCTGCACGGCGTCATCGCCGCATCGCATCGCCGCTTCGAGCGCAAAGCTCACGGCGTGCGCGCTGTACAAAAGGGCTTCTTTTTCCGGTGCTCCGCGGTCCCAAGCTTCTGCGGCGCGCCAAACGAGCGAGCGTGCGGCGTCGACGTCCATCGCCCTGTCGGCAAGATTGAACGCGACGGCTTGGAAGTGTCCGATCGGCTTTCCGAACGCTTTGCGACCATCGCAATAATCACGCGTGACGTCGAACGCGGCTTGCGCGAGACCGACGGCGCGCGCGGCCATGATGAGGCCGGTCTTCGCGAAGAAGCGGATCGTCTTTTCCGTGAACGCGCTGCCGTCGCCGAGCTTCGTCGCTGGCGCGTCTTCGAATTTCACGTCGGCGACATCGGCGATCTCGAGACCGAGCGTCGCCGCGCGCGGGCTCACGGTGACGCCCGGAGCGTCGGCATCGACGACGAACGCCGCGATGCCGTCCCAACCTTGGGTCTCGTCGACTTGCGCGAACACGACGAACGTCTCGGCGCGGCTCGCGTTCACGACGAACGATTTTTGGCCCGTGATTTTTCCGCCGGTCGCGATCGTCGAAAATCCCGCGCGCTCCGGATTCGGCTTTCGCTCGCCCCACGCGACGGCGCCGAAGCGTTTGAATCCGTCTTCGGCGGTGTATCGCGACAAGATCTTCGCCGCGTCCTCTTCGCTTCCGAGCTCGAGCACGGCGCGCACGAACGAAGCGCCACCAGCGAGACCGAACGCGGCAGCGGGATCGCCGTACGCGATCGCCTCTTCGACCAGCGCTTGCGTGACGAGACCGAGGCCGGCGCCGCCCGCCGCCGCCGGAATCGCGAGCGATCCGAGCCCCATGCCGTGCGCGGCTCTTCGGGTTTCTTCGGAGACGGCGCGGGCTTTTTCGAACGCGCGGGCGTCCGTCCGCAGGGTCTTTGCGAACGAGACGACCTCGTCTCGCATCATCGTTTCGTCTTCACTCGGCCTGAACGCAACCACGGGTCCTCCTCGAAAGGCTGAAAATCCGCAGGAAATGCGGAACGGCTCCGGGATTCTTTACGTGCGAAACTTCCGCATCGCAAACGATTTTGCGTCTCGCAGGCGAGAATCCTCGCTCGCCCGGCGCACGAACCACGGGGACCGCGCTTGACAGAGCGCGCCGGGCCTCGTAAGTACAGCGCCCCTTTAAAAAGCAGGGTTGAAAGGTCTTTCGCGATGTCTCAGAAATCGTACGTAGCCACCGTCGAATCGGCGAACGCCACCCGTGGTTGGTTCGTGGTCGACGCGTCGGGCAAGCCGCTCGGCCGCTTGGCGAGCGAAATCGCGCGCGTGTTGCGCGGCAAGCACAAGCCCACCTTCACGCCGCACGTCGACACGGGTGACTTCGTCGTCGTCGTCAACGCGGACAAGGTTCTTCTCACGGGCCAGAAGCTCGACAAGAAGCACTACTACCGTCACTCGGGAATTCCCGGTGGTTTCCGCGCCGAGAGCTACCGGCATCTGCTCGAGCGAAAGCCCACGTTCCCGATCGAAAAGGCCGTGAAGGGCATGCTCCCGAAGAACGTGCTCGGTCGTCAGATGCTGACGAAGCTCAAGATTTACGCGACGCCGGATCACCCGCACACCGCGCAGCAGCCGAAACCCCTTCCCGTCTGAGCATCTGAAAAGAAAAAATCATGGCAAGCACGAGCACGTACGCAACCGGTAAACGCAAAAACGCCATCGCCCGCGTCTGGGTTTCGCCGGGCTCCGGCACCATCACGGTCAACGACACGTCGGCCGACGAATACTTCGAGCGCGAGACGAGCCGCATGGTGCTCCGCCAGTCGCTCGAGCTCATCGAAGTGCTCGATCAATACGACGTGAAAGCCACGGTCTCCGGTGGCGGTCACTCGGCACAGGCCGAAGCGATGCGTCACGGCATCTCGCGTGCGCTCATCGCGATCGATCCCGAGCGTCGCCCCGCTTTGAAGCGCGCGGGCTTCCTCACGCGCGACGCGCGCAAGAAGGAACGCAAGAAGTACGGCCAGCCCGGCGCTCGCAAGCGCTTCCAGTACTCGAAGCGCTGATATATTTCTCCGGTCGATGCCGGACGAGGACCAATCAGAACGCGCGCAGACCCGCGCGCCATCCGAGCCGGATCGAAGGCGGACGGATCGCTATGGTGCGATCGCCGCCGCCCTCATCGCGCTCTGCGCCGTCGTCCACGCTTCGACGTCCGCTTCGATCGCGCAGCAGCGACCTGCGACGGACGACGAGAAGCGCAAAGCGTTCTTCGACATGGCCTCGAACGAACGCGACATGCGCCGCGATGCCGTCCACGATTTTCCGACCGACGCGTGGTCGCAAGACGACGCGTTCCACAACTCCGAGTTCAAGAAAGCGCGCGAGTGGGCCGACAATCACGGTGTCCGCTTGATGGATGTTCTCGTCGCGATGGATGAAGGCATGCACGCGGGTTGGCCGCGACCACGCAACACGTTCCTCAGTCCGACGGTTCCACCATGTCGACCGCGCCCGATCTACTGAAGCCGAAATCGCTGCGCGATCGGCTCGAGGCAAGCGGCGTCGAGTCGCTCAAATCGCTGGGGCGCGTGATGGCGAGCCCGTACGCGCGAACCGCTTATTTTCTGCTGATTGCGCTCGTCACGGTGTGGCCGCTGCTCTCGCACGCGGGCTCGATGTCGACCTTCCGCGACGAGCAGGCGCTCCTTCCGTACGAGGAAGCGGCACGAAAAACGGTGCTCGAGTTCCATCAGCTGCCGCTCTGGGATCCTTATTACTGCGGCGGCATGGACATGCTCGGCACGCCGCAGAGCCGGTTCGCGTCGCC